>DASQJO010000274.1:0-2722 GCA_035630955.1 Kineosporiaceae bacterium | reverse complement strand
CATGCGGCGACCGGGCGGTGCTCGGCGCGCAGCGCGGCCAGCGACGGCACGCCGTCGGCGCGCATCCGGGCGGCGACGCCGTCGCGCAGCTCCCGCAGCAACCCCGGCCCGCGGAAGACCAGGCCTGTGTAGACGCCGGCGAGGTCGGCGTGCGCGAGCACCTCGTAGGCCCGCTCGACGGTGTCGATCCCGCCGGTCGCCACGATCACGCGGTCGGCCGGGAGGAGCGCGGCAGCCGTCGTGACCATCGACGAGCTGAGTGCGAAGAGGTCCGGCCCGCTGACGCCGCCGGGCCGGTCGCCGGAGGCGCGGGTGTTCGTCAGGACGAGCCCGCCGGTGTCGTACCGCAGGACGAGACCGACGACGGCCTCGACGTCGTCCGGCGTCAGCTCGGGAGCGAGCTTGACCAGGAGCCGCCGCCGCGGCCGCGGCGCGACCCCGGGGTGGGCGTCGAGGACGCCGGTGACGGCGTCGAGGATCTCTCCCAGCCGGCCGACCTCCTGCAGCGCGCGCAGCCCCGGCGTGTTCGGCGAGGAGACGTTGACGACGTAGTAGGCGGGCGCGCGCTCCCCCAGCCCCGCGAAGCGCCGCACCACCTCGGCGTACTCGGCGGGCGCGGCGGCGGCCGGCGTCGCCTTGAGCCTGCCCACGTTGACGCCGAGCGGGACCACCGGCCTGGGCAGGGCCTCGAGGTTCGCGACGGCGGCGTCCGCGCCGGCGTTCGGGAAGCCCATCGCGTTGACCAGGTGGCCGCCGGGCAGCCGGTGGATCCGCGGCCGGGGGTTGCCGGACTGCGGGCGCAGGGTGACGGTGCCGACCTCGACGAACCCGGGCGAGAAGTGCGCCTCGAACGCCGGGTAGACCGCGGCGTTCTTGTCGTAGCCCGCGGCGACGCCGAACGGGTGCGGGAACCGCAGCCCGTCCAGCAGCTCCTGGGCCAGCTCGGTCCCGCCTCCCTCGTGCCGGCGACCGAGCGCGGCCAGGACCCGCCGGTCGGCCTGCAGGGCCTTCATCGCCCGCAGGTGGAGGTCCATCGCGACCTCGGCGTCCCGGCGGGTGGCGAGCGCGACCGGTGGGAGCAGCACCCGGCGGTACAGCGCGCTCATCCGGGGCGCCCCAACGACCGGGCGTGCTCCTGCAGCGACCGGACCCTCACGGCTCCGCCCTCCTCCAGCGCCGCCTCGATCGCCTGCACGGCCGCCGCGAGCTGCTGGACGGTCGTGATGATCGGCCGGTCCATCGACGTCGTCGCCGCCCGGATCTCGTACCCGTCGGCGCGCGCCGCCGAGCCGCTGGGCGTGTTCACGACGATGTCGACCTCGCCGGCGTTGATCCGCTGCACGATCGTCGGCTCGCCGTCCGGCCCGGGCCCGCTGCTGTGCTTGCGGACCTCGGTGCTCGCGATGCCGCTGCGGCGCAGCACGCGGGCGGTGCCGTCGGTGGCGAGGACCTCGAAGCCGAGGTCGACGAGCCGCTTCACCGGCAGCACCATGGCGCGCTTGTCGCCGTCGGCGACCGAGACGAAGACCCGACCGCTCGTCGGCAGCCCGCCGTAGGCCGCGGTCTGCGACTTGGCGAACGCCCGCGGGAAGTCCTCGTCCAGGCCCATGACCTCGCCGGTCGAGCGCATCTCGGGCCCGAGGATCGCGTCGACCGAGCGGCCGTCCGGCGTCCGGAACCGCTTGAACGGCAGCACGGCCTCCTTGACCGCGAGCGGCGCGTCGTCCGGCAGGTCCGTGCCGTCGCCCGACGCCGGGAGCAGGCCCTCCTCGCGCAGGTCCTGGACGGTGGCGCCCAGCATGATCCGGGCCGCGGCCTTGGCGAGCGGGACGCCGGTGGCCTTGGAGACGAACGGCGCGGTCCGGCTGGCCCGCGGATTGGCCTCGAGCACGTAGAGGACGCCGGCGGCGAGCGCGAACTGCACGTTCAGCAGGCCGCGGACGCCGATGCCCCGGGCGATCGCCTCGGTGCTCCGCCGGACCTGCGCGATCTGCCGCGCGCCGAGGGTGACCGGCGGCAGCACGCACGCGGAGTCGCCGGAGTGGATCCCGGCCTGCTCGATGTGCTCCATGACCCCGCCGAGGAACAGCTCGGTGCCGTCGAAGAGCGCGTCGACGTCGATCTCGATGGCGTCGTCGAGGAAGCGGTCGACGAGCACCGGGTGCTCGGGGGTCACCTCACCCCCCTTCTGAAGGGCGCGGCGCAGGTAGTCGGCGAGGCCGCGCTCGTCGTCCACGATCTCCATGCCGCGCCCGCCGAGCACGTAGGACGGCCGCACGAGCACCGGGTAGCCGATCTCGTCCGCGATCCGCTTGGCGGCGTCGAAGCTGCTCGCCGTCCCGTGCCGGGGCGCCGGGAGGCCGGCGTCGGCGAGCACCCGCCCGAAGGCGCCTCGCTCCTCGGCGAGATGGATCGCCGCCGGGCTGGTCCCGACGATCGGGACGCCGGCCGCGTCGAGCCGGGCCGCGAGTCCGAGCGGGGTCTGCCCGCCGAGCTGGACGATCACGCCCGCGAGGGTGCCGGTCCGGGACTCCGCGTGGACGACCTCGAGCACGTCCTCGAGGGTGAGCGGCTCGAAGTAGAGCCGGTCGGAGGTGTCGTAGTCGGTCGAGACGGTCTCCGGGTTGCAGTTGACCATGATCGTCTCGAAGCCGGCGTCGCGCAGCGCGAAGCTCGCGTGCACGCACGAGTAGTCGAACTCGATGCCCTGGCCGATCCGGTT
>DASQJO010000273.1:0-4178 GCA_035630955.1 Kineosporiaceae bacterium | reverse complement strand
CCCCGTCCCTCAACGGCGGCACGCAGGCCAGCGAGGCGCGTACCGCGCCCGACTTCCAGGGCATCGACACGTGGCTCAACTCCCAGCCGCTGAAGGCCGAGCAACTGCGCGGCAAGGTCGTGCTGGTCGACTTCTGGACCTACACCTGCATCAACTGGCTGCGCCAGCTGCCGTACCTCCGGGCCTGGGCCGCCAAGTACGGGAGCCAGGGCCTCGTCGTGATCGGCGTGCACACCCCGGAGTTCCCGTTCGAGCACGACGCCGACAACGTCCGCCGTTCCATCAAGGACTTCCGGATCGAGTACCCCGTCGCGACCGACAACGACTACGCGGTGTGGGAGGCCTTCGACAACTACTTCTGGCCCGCCCTGTACTTCGCCGACGCCGAGGGCCGCATCCGGCACCACCACTTCGGCGAGGGCGAGTACCGGCAGTCGGAGATGGTGATCCAGCAGCTCCTCACCGACGCCGGGGCCGAGCCCGGCCGCGACCTCGTGTCGCCGGAGCTCCGGGGGTTCGAGGTCGGCGCCGACTGGGACAGCCTGAGGACGCCCGAGACCTACACCGGGTACGACCGGACCGGCAGGTTCGCCTCGCCGGGCGGCCTGCGGCCCGGCGCGCGGCAGCTCTACGGCGCACCGGACCGCCTGCCCCTGAACGAGTGGGCCCTCGCCGGGGACTGGACGGCGGGGGAGCGGGCGACGACGGCGGAGGCGGCAGGCGGGCAGGTGCTCTACCGCTTCCAGGCTCGGGACGTGAACGTGGTGATGGGCACGAGCGCGGAGGGGACGCCGGTGCGCTACCAGGTCCGCCTCGACGGGCAGCCGCCCGGTCCCGCCCACGGCTTCGACGTGGACGCCCAAGGCAACGGCACCGTGGCCGAACCGCGGCTGTACCAGCTCGTCCGGCAGCCGGGGCCGGTGGCCGAGCGGACCCTCGAGATCACCTTCCTCGACCCCGGCGCGCAGGTCTACGCCTTCACCTTCGGATAGATCGGAGGGGTGATCATGGTGGTCTCGCGTTTCCACTCCCGAGGCGTCCCGGCCGATCCCGACCGGGTCCCGCCGGGGCAGTACGTGACGAGCGGGTTCCCGGTGCTGTCCGCCGGGCCCACGCCGCACACCCCGCTCGACACCTGGACGTTCGACGTCCGGGGTGCCGTCCGACGGCCGGTGGCGTGGACCTGGCAGGACTTCCGGGCGCTCCCGCGGGAGACCGTGACGGTGGACATCCACTGCGTCACCACGTGGTCGAAGCTCGACACGACGTGGGCCGGCGTCTCCCTCGACACGCTGCTCGAGGCCGCCGGGCCGAGCGGAGGCTTCGTCCTCGCGTTCTCCGACGGTGGCTACACGACCAATCTCCCGCTCGCCGACCTCACGGGCGGCAGGGCCTGGATCGTCGACGAGTACGAGGGGCAGCCGTTGGAGCCCGAACACGGAGGGCCGGCGCGGCTGCTCGTCCCGCACCTCTACTTCTGGAAGAGCGCGAAGTGGGTGCGCGGTCTCGACGTGCGCGATCACGATGCGCCAGGCTTCTGGGAGAGCTACGGGTACCACAACTACGGAGATCCCTGGCGAGAGCAGCGCTACGAGGGTGACTGACCCTCGGCGGAACGGTGGGCAGCACCATGCAGAGCAGCCTCGACGGCAACGCGATCGCCGCAGCCCTGTTCGACGTCTTCGGCACGGAGATGACCGCCGCTCTCGGCACGTGCGGCGGCTGCGGCTGGTCCGGTGCGCTGGCCGAGGTGGCCGTCTACCTGCTCAGGCCCGGCGTCGTCGCCCGCTGCCCGCAGTGCGACCAGCTCCTGATGGTGATCGTCGACCGGAGGGGGACGGCGTGCATCGAGCTCGCCGGCTTCGCCTCGCTCGAGGAGCCGGGCGACGGGTCGTGATTCCACCCACGGTGACCGAGGAGGAAGAGCCAGCCATGACGACTGTCGAACAGCAGGCCGGAAGCGCCATCCGCTCGTTCCGCGTCGACTTTCCCGAGGAGGCGCTGGACGACCTCCGCCGCCGTCTCGCGGCGACCCGGTGGCCGGGCCGGGAGCTCGTGGACGACCGGTCCCAGGGCGTGCAGCTGGAGACCCTGCAGGCGGTGGCCGGCTACTGGGCGGACGGGTACGACCTGCGCCGGGCCGAGGCGAGGCTCAACGCCCTGCCGCAGTTCGTCACCGAGATCGACGGAGTGGACATCCACTTCATCCACGTGCGGTCCCGGCACGAGGACGCGTTGCCCCTGATCATGACGCACGGCTGGCCCGGCTCGATCGTCGAGCTCCTGGACTCGATCGGTCCGCTGACCGATCCCACCGCCCACGGCGGCAGCGCCGAGGACGCCTTCCACCTCGTGCTGCCCTCGCATCCGGGCTACGCCTTCTCCGGGGACCCCACGGAGCTGGGCTGGGACCTCGCTCGTGTCGGCCGGGCCTGGGACGTGCTGATGCACCGCCTCGGCTACGCCCGCTACGTCGCCCAGGGCGGCGACGTGGGCGCCGGCGTCACCGACGCGATGGGGCGCCAGGCACCGGAGGGGCTGCTGGGCATCCACACCAACCTGCTGGTGACCGCGCTGGGCGCGCTGGACTCCCTCCCCACGGGGACCGACCAGGAGCGCGCCGCGCTCGAGGCGATCAAGACGTTCCAGTCCAGCGGCAGCGGGTACTTCCTGGAGCAGGCCACACGCCCGCAGACGATCGGCTACGGGGTGGTGGACTCCCCGGTCGCCCTGGCGGCCTGGATGCTCGACCACGACACCGACGCCTACTACAAGATCTCCCGGGCGTTCGTCGACGGGCAGCCGTCCGGCAACCTCACCCGGGACAACGTGCTCGACAACATCACGACCTACTGGCTGACCGGCACCGGCGCCTCCGCCGCGCGGTCGTACTGGGAGCACTACGGTCCCGACGCACCCGCGGCCGGGCGTCCCGTACCTCCACCGCCTCCGGTCCCGGTCGGCTTCACGTCGTTCCCGGGCGAGATCTGGCGGACGCCGCGCAGCTGGGCCGAGGCGTCCTACCCGAGCCTCGCGTACTTCTCCGAGGCGCCCCGGGGTGGCCACTTCGCGGCGTGGGAGGAACCGGAGCTCTTCGCCACCGAGATCCGGGCCGCGTTCCGGGCGCTGCGCACGCCCAGGGTCCCCTAGCTGCGCGGCTGACCGTCGGAGGTGTTCAGAAGCGGTACGTGGTCTGGCCGTGCGTGTCGCCGAAGACGATGACCTTGGCCGGCGTGACGGTGTGGACGAGGGCGCCGCCAGCGCCGCCTCCGGAGTGGCTGAGCTCGACGAAGGTGTCACCGCGGACCTCGTACCGCCAGTCGTCGCCGTACTTGGCGAACCAGGCGTCGGCCAGACGGTGCAGGGTCTGCGGATCCGTGACCCGCACGGCTGTGCCCTCGACGACGACGTCCTTGCCGTGATCCCAGCCGTTCGCGCCGGTGCTGCCGGTCGTGACCGCAACCTGCGGGTTGCCGTCGAGGTTGCGGTACTTCTGCTCCTGCGCTCCGGTGCAGAACGCGAAGCCTCCGTCCTGCCAGACGCCGACCAGCGGGACGGCGTGCGGCCGGCCGTCCGCTCGGACGGTGATGATCCAGTACAGCTGCGCGTCCGTGAGGAGACGCTCGATCTCGGTCCACGGCGGAGGGGTGGCCGAGGCGTCCCCGTAGCGCGGGTCGATCCTTCCGGTCGTCATGCTCGTCCGACTCTCGCGACGACGGCGATTCATCGGCGTCGGCGGTGAATCGCGTGCTACGTCGAACGCCGCCGCTCCCGGCGGCGTTCGACGTAGCGGCGCTTCTTCGCGTCCCCGCCGCAGTACGCCATGGAGCACCAGCGGCGTCCGGCTCCCCGCGAGTGGTCCACGAAGAGCCAGCAGCAGCCGTCGCACTGACGGAGCCGGTCCAGCTCGCCGTCGTCCGTGAGCAGTTCGAGCGCGGCCTGCGCGAACCGGTGGACGGGCGTGCGGGCGTCCTCGGGATCCCAGCCCCACGCGAGAGCATCGCCCGCGGCGCGCAGGCGCGCGGCCTCGAAGGCCGCGCGAATGTGTCGGGTGAGCGCCGCGAGCTCGGCCGCGGGCGGTTCCCGACCCTCGATCCGGGTCCGGAGGACGGCGTCCAGGGCGGCGCGCAGTGCCCGGGCATCGTCGAGCGCAGCCTGATCCGCGGGCGTCGCGTCGG
>DASQJO010000272.1:0-2395 GCA_035630955.1 Kineosporiaceae bacterium | reverse complement strand
CACGCCAGGGGTGGCGAGCCCGGTCACCGGGTCCCGGTCGCGCAGCCACCAGGGGAGCCGGCCGCCCGCGACGCCGAACCGGGCGCAGGCGGCGCCGAGCACGAAGCCGGCACCGACACCGAGCGGGACGGCGAGTGCCCGCAGGCCTCGGACGGTCGGCACATGGGCTCCTCGCGGCGGGGAACGGGTCGAGGAGCCGGTCGGCCGCGGCATCGACGTCCTGATCCCCCGGACGAGCGAGCCGCCTCGATCGGCGGATCAGCCGGGCAGCGCGGTGCTCCGTCCCCGCCACGCCGCGGCGCGCCGGGCGCCGGCGACGAGCGCCTCGGCGGCGTCCGACCGGTCCTGCCCGGTGGTGGCGGCGACGGCCCTGGCCCCGAGCGCCGCGAGCCGGTCCTCGACGGTGGCGGCGAGGGTGCCGGCGGCCGACGCGCTCAGGACGGCGCCGAGGTCGTAGGCCGGAGCGGCGGTGGGTGGCTGCACCCCGGCGGCCAGCAGCCGCTCCTCGAGCACGTCGCGGCGCGTCGAGTGCCAGGTCCAGGCGTTCCGGGCGCGGGCCCGGTCCCGCGGCGCCACCCGGGCGACGACGGCGCCGTAGGCGTAGACGGCGGCGTGCTCGCCGGCCGTCACCGCGGCGAGCGCCTCGCGGGCGGCCTCGGACAGCGTGCCCGAGGCCGGAGAGGCCGAGCCGGTCGGGGTGGCCGCCGACGGCTGGGGGGTCACGGGGGCGGCGCCCGGCAGCGGCGCCGGGCTCTGCGGAACAGGCGACGTCGACGCGCCCGCCGGGTCACCCGCCGCGGGCGAGGGCAAGATGCGCAGCACGGCCGGTGCGGGCAGCCCGGCCTTCGCCGCCAGCAGGTCCGCATGGCTCGCGCGCGCCGCGGCGATCCGCGCGAGCAGGGTCGCCACGCCGGGGGTGGCGCGCGGCACATCGTCCAGGGCCTGCTGGGCGGCCGCGGTCTCCGCGCCCACCACGGCGCGGACGTCGGCACTCGCGGCGCGGGTCTCCGACGCGGACGGCGACGGCGAGGAGGCCGCCGGCAGCGCGGCCCCCAGCGCCGAGAGGTGCGCGCGGTGGTCGGTGACGACGGCCGCGAGCAGGCCGGCGAGCTCGGGGGCCGAGGCCGCCAGCGCCTGCGCCGATGCCGCCAGCCGGGTGGCGGAGGCGCGGGCGCGCGCGACCGCCGCGGTGTCCGGCGAGGGTGCTGACGTCGTGGGCCGCGGCCCGACCGCCGGCGGAGTCGTGTCCTCGCTGCACGACGCGAGCGTGCCGGCGACGGCGAGCCCCGTGAGGGCCGCACCCGCACGCAGCACGGCACGCCGGGGGACGACGCGTCCCTCCGGCGGTTCGACCGTCACGACCTGACCCCCGTGCTGCCGACCACGTCCCGGATGATTGCACGTGCGTCGGCCACGATGCGGCAGGGCCGGAGGCGTTGCGCGATCGCAGTAGGCTGACGGTTTGCGGCGCCGGCAGGCGCCTGCACCGGCTCGGGAGCGGACGAGGGAGGCGGGATGGCCGCGGTGGACGCCGTGCGCGGTCTCGCCGACGAAGCCGCGTCCGGGGCGGGGCTCGTCGTCGAGGACGTCGCCGTCCAGGCCGCGGGCCGGCGGCGCGTCGTCCGGGTCGTCGTCGACCTGCCGGACGACGCGGTCGGCGGCGTGCCGATGGACGCGGTCGCCGCGGTGTCGCAGGCCCTCTCGCAGCGCCTCGACGACACGGACGCCATGGGCGGCGCCGCGTACACCCTCGAGGTCAGCTCGCCGGGTGTCGACCGGCCGCTGACGGAGCGCCGGCACTGGGCACGCGCGCGCGGCCGGCTGGTGCGGGTCGCGCTGCGCGACGGCGGCGCCCGCACCGGGCGGCTGGAGGACGTCGGGGACGACGGCGTCCTCGTCGGCGGGACGGCGCTGGCGTGGGACGACGTCGCACGGGGCAAGGTCGAGGTGGAGTTCTCCCGCCCGGACGTCGCCGACGACGGTGCCGGCGGCGGGGCGGACGAGGACGAGGACGGAGAGGAGGCCTGATGGACATCGACATCGCGACGCTGCGGGCGCTGGAGCGCGAGAAGGAGGTGCCCTTCGACGTCCTCGTGCGGGCCATCGAGCAGGCGCTCCTGCTCGCCTACCACCGGACCGAGGGCGCCCGCCCGCACGCCCGCGTCGAGCTCGACCGCAGGACCGGCCACGTCGTGGTGTGGGCGCAGGAGACGACCCCCGACGGCGGCGTCCGCGAGGTGGACGACACGCCCGAGGGCTTCGGCCGGATCGCGGCGACCACGGCCCGGCAGGCGATCCTGCAGCGCCTGCGGGACGTCGAGGACGAGCACGTGCTCGGAGAGTTCCGCGGCCGCGAGGGGGACATCGTCGCCGGCATCGTCCAGCAGAGCAGCGA
>DASQJO010000271.1:0-5948 GCA_035630955.1 Kineosporiaceae bacterium | reverse complement strand
GGGCAGGGCACGGTGTCGAGCACCTCCCAGACCACGACCAGGGCGTTCGCGAAGACCTCGTAGGGGATGCCGCCGTCGGCGCGGCTCCACCCGACGGCGGGCGGCAGCAGCGGCGGCCGGGCGACCAGATCGACGCCGTGCAGGCGCAGCGGCGCCTCCCCTTCGGCGCGCCGGGCGAGGGCCGTCAGCAGCTCGCCGCGGCCGGCGCCCAGGTCGAGGACGCCGGTGCAGCCGAGGGCACGGGCCAGCCGCGCGACGGCCCCGGCGAGCACGGTGGGCGCCGCGTGCGACGCCGTCCGGAAGTGCCCCGCCGGACCCTCGGGACGCCGGTAGAACCCGCCGTCGCCGAACAGCGCCTCCTGCCAGGCACGGTCCCACGGCAGGTACGGCACGGGTCGGACGCGCTCGGGCGCCGTCAGGCGGGGGCCTGGAGCGGCCGGCGCAGGAGGACGACGACATCGGTCACGGAGAAGACGAACCGCCCCTCGTCCGCGTACTGGCGCAGGCCTTGCACCCAGGCGGCGGCCTTCGGCGCGAGGTCGGCGTCGTCGGCCACGGCGGCGAGCACCCCGCGCGCCACCTTCCACGCGACGCTGTCCTCGTCGAAGCGTCGATGGCAGTCGGCCCAGGTGTCGACGGCGACGACCTCGAAGGGTGCCGCGCTCGCGAGCCCGAGGAGCTTGCGCCCCATGAACCCGTCGGCGCGCTCCGCCCACTTCGGCACCGCCGCCACGAAGCGGTCCACGAGCTGCCGGGTCAGCGCGTCGTCGTCGCTGCTTACCAGCGTGGTGTCCCAGTCGCTGTGCATGAGCACGAGCAGCCCACCGGGCCGCAGCACCCGGTAGCACTCGGCCACGTGGGCGCGCGGGTCGGCGAGGTGCTCGGCCACGTTCACCGACGTCACGCGGTCGAGGGAGGCGTCGGCGAAGGGCAGTGGCTCGTCGAGGTCCGCGAGCACGGGGCGGACGCGCGGGTCGTGGAGCAGGTCGTCGTCGATGATCGGGCCGGTGTCGACCGCGTGGATCCGGACCGGTCCCCGGGCCGCGGCGAGGATGGCGCGCGCCGTCCGGCCGTAGCCGGTGGCGAGGTCGGCGATCTCGAGGGCGCGCCCGCCCTCGGGCGCGACGAGGTCGCTCAGCTCGGCGATGCGCTCATGACGGCCCACGGCGGCAAGGCTAACCTCGCTGGTCGTGGGCGCTGCGGGCGGTGTGGAGGGCGTCGGCGGGCAGGCGCGCCCGGGGCGGCTCGGGGTCGGCGTGATCGGTGCCGGCCGGGTCGGCTCCACGCTCGGCAACGCGCTGCGCGCCGCCGGGCACGCCGTCGTCGGGGTCTCGGCCGTGTCCGCGGCGAGCCGTGAGCGCGCCGAGCTGTTCCTGCCCGGCGTCCCGGTGCTCGAGGTGCCGGACGTCGTGGAGCGCGCCGAGCTCGTGCTGGTCACCGTGCCGGACGACGCCCTCGTGCCGCTCGTCACGGGTCTGGCCGAGCTCGGCGCCTGGCAGGGCGGTCAGCTCGTGGTGCACACCAGCGGCCGGTACGGCTGGCGGGTGCTGCAGCCGGCGGTCGCGGCCGGTGCGATCCCGCTCGCGCTGCACCCCGCGATGACCTTCACCGGCATGAGCCTCGACCTCGCCCGGCTCGCCGACTGCTGCTTCGCCGTCACGGCGCCGGGGCCGGTGCTGCCGATCGGGCAGGCGCTCGTCGTCGAGATGGGCGCGGAGCCGGTGGTCGTGGAGGAGGAGGCGCGCCCGCTCTACCACGCGGCCCTCGCGCACGGCGCCAACCATCTGGTCACCCTCGTCGCCGAGTCACTCGACCTGCTCGGCGCCGCCGGCGTCCAGCCCGCCGGCCGGGTGCTCGCGCCCCTGCTCTCGGCCGCGCTGGACAACGCGCTGCGGCAGGGGGACGGCGCCCTCACCGGGCCCGTCGCCCGCGGGGACGCGGGCACCGTCGCCGCGCACGTCGAGGCGATCGGCGGCAGCGGCGTCGAGGGCGCGCTCGCGACGTACCGCCGGCTCGCCCGGGACACCGCCGACCGGGCGCTCGCGTCCGGGCGGCTCCGCCCGGAGGCCGCCCAGTCGCTGCTCGAGGCGCTCGCGGACGATGGTCCCTGAGCCGGATCCGCGGGTCAGCCGGCGTCGCGACCCACGGTGAGCAGGGCGTTGTCGATCAGCCGGGTCCTGCCGACCCGCGCGGCGACGGCCAGCATGGCCGGGCCCCGGTACCACTCCGGGACGTCCTCGAGAGACTCCGGGTCGACCAGCACGAGGTAGTCGACGAGGACGAGCGGCTCGGCGACGAGCACCTCCCGGGCGGCGCGGCGGACGGCGCTCGCCCCCTCCGAGGCCGCGGCCTCGCCCGCGCGCAGCGACCGGACGAGCGTGAGCGCCACCTCCCGGTCCAGCGCAGACAGGTACATGTTCCGGCTGCTCATGGCCAGGCCGTCCGGCTCGCGGACGGTGGGGACGGCGACGACGTCGACGCCGAAGTCGAGGTCCCGGACCATGCGGCGGATGATCAGCAGCTGCTGCGCGTCCTTCTGCCCGAAGTACGCGGCGTCCGGCCGGGTGAGGTGCAGGAGCTTGGCCACGACCGTGAGGACGCCGTCGAAGTGGCCCGGCCGGCTGCGGCCCTCGAGCACCTCGCCGAGGCGGCCGGCCGAGACCCGGACGCCGGGGTCGCCGTCCGGGTAGACCACGTCGGGACCGGGGGCGAGGACGAGGTCGACGCCCTCCCGGGTGCAGATCGCCAGGTCGGCGTCGAAGGTGCGGGGGTAGCGCGCGAGGTCCTCGTTCGGGCCGAACTGGAGCGGGTTGAGGAAGATCGTCACCACGACGGCGTCGCACGCCGCGCGGGCCTCGCGGATCAGGGCGGCGTGCCCCTCGTGCAGCGCGCCCATGGTCATGACGACGCCGACGCGTCCGGTCATCTCGTGCCGCGCGACCGCGAGCTCGGCGCGGGTCCGGATGACGACGGGGGCGCCGGCGCCGCTCGTGCCCGGCGGGACGCCGCTGCCGGCTGTCGTCGTCACCGTGACCCTCCTTCCGTGCGGGCGCGCGGCCCGGGTCCGACGACGGTAGTGCACGTCAGGGCCGGGTCCGGACGGGACGTTCGTGCGGGATCCGGACATTACGTCCTGCGTGCGACGCATTACGTTCCGCGACGGTATCGTTCAGTCGTTCGTCGCATTCATAGGGTTAGCAGGCGGGCCGGCCCCCCGCCGGCGACCTGGACGGGGAGGGGCCGATGGGCCGGCATCGAGCCGGCGACGGCGTGCGAGCGCCGTGGCAGGAAGGCACGCGAGAGGCACTGGCGGCGGTCGGGCTGGACCCGGGCGGCGTGCGCGAGTTCGCCATCCGCAGCATCGCCGAGGACCTCGGGCCGGGCTGGGTCGACGTCACGGCCGCGGTCACCGTCCCGGTCGAGGACGAGCGGCGCGCGGAGCTCGTCGCCCGCGAGGACGGCGTCGTGGCGGGGCTGCTGCTCGTCCCGGTGCTGCTGGCGGAGGCCGCCGCGCGCCTCGACCTGCCCGTCCCCATCGCGGACCTGCGGGTGCTCGACGGCGCCCGCGTCCGTGCCGGCGACGTGCTCGCGGACCTGCGCGGCCGCACCCGTGTGCTCCTCGCGGCGCAGCGGTCCGTCCTCGGGGCCCTCACCCACCTCTCCGGCGTCGCGACCCGGACCGCCGCCTTCGCCGAGGCCCTCGAGGGCACCGGCGCCGGCGTCCTGGACAGCATCGCCACCACCCCCGGTCTGCGCGCCCTCGAGCGCTACGCGGTGCGCTGCGGCGGTGGCCTCAACGGCCGGGCCGGGCTCTATGACGCCGCGTACGTCACGCGCGACCACGCCCGCGCCGCCGGCTCCCTCCCGGCCGCGCTCGATGCCGTGCGGCGGCGGCTGCCGGGCGCCATGGTGCAGGTCGAGGTCACGACCCCGCTCGAGGCCGTCGAGGCGGTGCTCGCCGGCGCCCGGTTCGTCGTCTGCACCGGCATGGACGCCGACGCCCTGGCCGGCACGGTCCGGCAGGTCCGCGCGTGCACCTTGGAGACGGTCGAGATCGCGGCGTCGGGCCGCTTCACCCTCGACGACGCCAAGGAGTTCGCCCAGACCGGCGTCGACCACCTCGCCGTCGAGGCCCTGACGGCGGGTGGTGTGTGCTTTCGGCTGGCACTGGAGATCCCCCGGCCCCGGCCGGCGCTCGTCCCGGCGCAGCTCCGCCGCTGACCCGGGTCCGCGGCGGCACCTCCGGGAGGGGTGACCCGCGCGGCTCAGCGCCGGTCGAGCCCGAGCAGGCGCTCGTAGAGCGTGCGGAGCGACTCGGCGACACGGACGCGCTCGGCCCAGCGTGCCTCGGGGTCGGCCCGCCAGCCGGTGTCCTGCTCGCGGGCGGTCCACAGCGCCTTGGCGAACGAGTCGGCCAGGTCGTCGACGGACCCGGCGGCCTCGTAGGTGAGGCACGGCTGCTGGGCGCTGGCGTGCGTGCCGCTCGGCAGCAGGGCGAGCGTCCCGAGGTCGGCGCAGGCCTCCGGCCAGACCGAGTGGGAGCCGAACAGTCCGGGGACCACGGAGACGTCCAGTCCGAAGAGGTGGTCCCACAGCTGCGATTCCGAGAACGGGCGGTGGACGCGCAGCGCGCCCCCCGCGGCGCGGACGAGCCGGTCGATCTCCCGCACGGTGACGAGGTCGTAGGTCGAGGAGCCGGCGTCCAGCACGGTCTCGTGCACGTGGACGCTGAGCCGCACGTTGTCCATCGCGCGGACCGCGCGGGTCAGGCCGTCGACCAGCCGGACCGGGTCGCCCGGCATCGCGAGCGTCGCCAGGTGCGAGCCGACGCGCAGCTCGGTGTGCCGGCTCGGACGGGGCTGGCGCATGCGGACGAAGTCGACGACGTGCGGGTGCGGCAGCACGATCGGCTCGACGTCCCAGCGCATCCGCATCTCGTCGGCGGCGCTCGGCGTGAGGGTGACGACGGCGTCGGCGCGGGGCACGACCGCGTCGAGCTGGGCGGCGTAGCAGGCGTCCGCGCTGCCGCTGGGATCCGTGAGGTGGTACCCGGTGACCACGAGCGGGGTGCCGGACGCGCGGACGGTCTCGGCGGCGGCCGCGACCTCCTCGGGGGACTGGCCGGGACGCAGGCCGTGCACGTGCACGACGTCCACGTCGTCGAGGTTCGCCGAGAGCCAGGTCGTGTCGAACGACGCGCGTCTGGGGGCACTGCCCGGCAGGCCGACCGTCGTTCGGTAGACGGCGTCGACCCCTTCGGGGTGGCCGAGATGGCGGGCGTAGAGCCCTCGGCCGGGAAGCGCGGCGACCCGGATGGTGGGTCGCCCCTCCCACGCCGGGCTGGCGCGGCGACGGCGGCGGGAAGGCGACACGGCGTACCTCTCCTCCGAAATCGTGGACGGTGCGGCACGACGACTGGTGATCATCGCTCCATGAGCAAACATCCCCAAAAGAGGTTTGGTTCAACCCTGGTCGCGGGCACGAATCCGCCGAGCAGGGCTCGGGTGAGCCGGTTCAGGAGCGCGGAACGCGGGCAAAGGCAGGGTCGAGGTCGGGGGAGGCGAGGGACCAGGCCGTGCGGAGAGGGAAGGGGGCGGACGCCGTGCCCGCTGAGATGTCGTGGGCGTGAGGGAGGCCGGTCACGCCCTGCTGACACGCATGCTCGAGATCGTGATGGACGGCGTCCCCGGTGCCGTCGGGGCCGGGATGACGATCGTGGAGGACAGCCGCGCCCGCAGTGCCGCGGCGGTAGGCGTCGCCGTGGAGCTGGATCCGCGGGCCTGGAGGGACGAGGGGCCGGCACGGAGGGCGCTGCAGGCTGGCAGGCCTCTCGTCACGCCGGTCGACCGCGACGCCGCCGACGACGCCGACCTGCCCGGGGTCGAGGGCCTCGTCGTCACCGCCAACGAGGAGGACGCCGAGTGGGGGCTCGTCGTCACCCTCTACCT
>DASQJO010000270.1:0-7861 GCA_035630955.1 Kineosporiaceae bacterium | reverse complement strand
CACGTGCGCGCCCACCACTCCCGCCGCCGACGTCCGCACCAGCCGGACGTCGTGCCCCCGGACCGACTGCAAGGCCTGCGTCACGACGCCCGCGAAGGGCCCGGACCCGAGCTCGGCTGCGGCGACGAGGTCGAACAGCTGCCGCCAGCGGACCCGCGTCGCGAGCGCCGACGCGAGCACGAGCAGGAGGTCCGGACGCAGCTGCACCGGGAACCGCTCGATCAGCCCGAGGCTGTGCTCCCGCGCCCACGCGTCGAGCGCCGCCTGATCGCCGAGCGGCTCCCGCGTCGCCTCGCGAGGCAGGTGTGAGGCGTAGGCGGTGAGGCGGTCGGTGACGACGTCCGACCGCCACCACAGCCCGACGGCGGCCGCCACCGCCGGGTGCGGATCGTCGAGCAGCGCCCCCGCTAGACCGGCGGCGTCCTCGACGGGCATCCCGAGCGCCTTCTCGAGCCGCCCGCGTGTCCCGGGGTCCTCGGCGGCCGATCCGGCCAGCGCGATCAACAGCCACGCACCCAGCGGGGAGACGACGTGATGCCCGGCGGGTGCGGCGGCATGGATCGTGTCGGCGTACCGCGCGACGGCGGCGGCGATCGTCACCCCGCCAGCATGCGCTACCGCGCGGCCAGCGGGGTCACCGAGACGCGCGCGAAGTCCGCGTGCTGGTCGCGGGGCGAGGCCCAGCTCGGGTCGCCGCCGCCGAAGAAGGTGGAGAAGAAGACGCCGTCGATGCGCAGCGCCGGCGTGGTCCGGAACACGAGCCCGGTCGCCGAGAACACCTGCTTGCCGTCGACGCGCACCGTGATGCTGCCGTCGCTGCGTCCCGGGGTGTTCAGCGCGACGGTCTGTGTGAGGCACTCCCAGCGCCCGGTCGCGACGGACCAGGTGCCGCGGCCGAGGGAGGTGCCGTGCGCCACGGACGACGGCAGGTAGGCGTAGACCTCGCCGGCCCCGCCGCGCCGCCACATGTACCGCGTGGACCAGCCGTCGGTGCCGTCGGGGATGTGCCGGCCGGACGTGACGGTCCCGCCGAAGAGCCCGGGCAGCTTGCCGCCCTTGACGAAGTCGAAGCCCGCGGGGAAGCGCACGCAGTACGACAGCGTCGCGGCGTCGACCGGCCCGTACGGCAGCAGGAGGTAGGCCTGGGCACCGCCGTACGACGAGCCGTCGAGGTTGGCCGAGCGCGCGCTCGCGCTGCCCGCGGGGTAGTCCACGCGCACCGCGCGCGTCCCGCCCGGACCCTGCCCCGGCAGGGCGCGGAGGCGGTCGAGGCCGAAGCCGCCGCCGCTGCGCGGCAGCAGCCCGGTGGCGAGGACGCCGGCGATCCGGGCCTCGTCGCTGCCCGGCTTGGCCACCTTCAGGTCGAGCTTCCCGCCCGTCACGTGCGTGGGCGAGGGGGGCGCCGGCACCGTCGAGCTCGACGGTGCCGGCGCCGTGGAGGTCGGCGCGCTCGTCCCCTCCGACGAGGTCGCCACCTCCGCCCCGGCAGCCGAGGAGGTGGTCGCACCGTCCCCCGGCGAGGTCGCCTCCTCCGCCCCGGCGCGGGCAGCGCACCCGGCGAGCGCCAGCGTGGCGAGCAGAGCCGCCGTCGTGCCGGCTCCCCGGATCATCCGGTTGTCCGCGTGCATCCCGTGCCTCCGGAGGATCTCGTCAGATCAGGTGTCGGATCACTTGGGGCTGACCGTCACGCTCGTCGCCGACGTCGAGGCGAGGGTCCGCGTGAACGTCAGCACTCCCTGCGCGTTCGACGTCGCCGTCGCGGTCGGCGACGAGCCGCCGGAGACGGCGTACGGCGCCGAGGCCTTCAGCCCGGTCACCTTCACGGTGACGACGATGCCCGCCGTCGCGGCCGTCAGGGTGATCTTCGGGGTCGTCCCGCCGGCCGTGCTCGCCTTGACCGAGCTCGTCGAGGGCAGGACCGACACGTTCGACGGGGTCACCTGGACCGCCGACGTCGTCCCCGTCTTCGCCGAGGTCAGCGTCACCGTGGAGCCGGCCGGGGTCACCGTCTGGCTGTAGGCCGCGGCGCCCACGAGGTAGAGCCGGCCCGCCGACGAGGTGATGTTCTCCTTGGAGTACGCGTCGGCGGTCGTCGAGCTCGTCTGCACGTCGGGGTCGACGAGCTTGACGTCGGACGGCACCGCGGAGGAGCCCGTCGCCGTCACGGCCTGCCCGGGCGTGATGCCGCCGGCGATCCGCGTCCCGGCCGACGTGCTCACCCTGATCGCCCCGCCGCCGAAGGTGTTCCTGTCGAAGCGCGTGCCGTCCGTGTCGGTGAGGTTGATCGCCGCGACCTTGCTGCCGGTGACGGTGTTGCCCGTGAAGACGTTGCCGGTCGGCCGGCCGCTGGACGTCGAGTTCTCGGCCGCGTCGCTGCCCTTGTACGTGTAGACGCCGTACTTCGTGCTCCCGGTGACCGTGTTGCCGGTGAAGGTGTTGGTCGCGGACCCGACCGAGATCCGGATGCCGTACAGGTTGTTCGTCACGGTGTTGTTCGTGATCGTCTGACCGGCGGTGTCGAAGACGGCGATGCCGGCGCCGTTGGGCTGGTCGTGGACCCTGTTGCCCGCCACCACGGTGTTCGTGACGCCGCGGTGGAGCATGATCCCGTGCACCTGGCCGGCCTGCGTCTCGCCGGTGGGGCTCGGACCGGCCCACGGCGTCATGCCGTTGTGGTCGGCCTCGTTGTCGATCACCTTCAGGGAGTCGCAGTGCTGGCTGCAGATGAAGCCGTGGTCGCCGTTGTAGCTGAACGTGTTGTGCTCGACGTCGAGGTCCGTGGTGACGTCGTGGGTGTCCAGGCCGTACATGACGTTGTGCTCGAAGTAGTTGCCCGTGAACGTCATGGCGTGGCCGCCCCACACGTAGGTGCCCATGTAGTTGCCGCGGAACGTGGTGTTCGTCGCGCCGCCGGTGACGGGTGCCGAGGCGCAGGTGGCCGGGTTGTTGCCGGTCGCGGGGTCGGCGTTGTGCTGGCACCCGACGGACTTCCAGGAGATGCCGTAGGCCTCGGCCGCGTACCACCCCAGGTTCTCCACGGTGGAGTCGGCGAACCTCATGCGCGAGAGCCGCGGCGTCCCGTTGTCCAGGTACGACTGTGCCCGGATGTACGCACGCCCCCGGACGCCCGTGGCACCGGCGGCCACCGCCGGGTTCGTGTCGGGACCGTTCGCGGCGTCGTCCCAGGAGGTGATGTCGACACCGTCGACGTCGATCGTCCCCCAGTGCGCGGTGATCGCCTGCACCTCGACGGGGGCGTTGCTCGCGAGGCTGCGCACCCGCAGCGTGTCGACGTCACCGCCGGCCGAGGAGCCGTGGAGCTGCAGGGTCGCGCCGTTGTTGAGCACGAGGTCCGCGCGCAGCTCCCAGACCCGACTCGCGACCTGCTCCAGTGGAGCGGCCGGACAGGCCGCCTTGATGGCGGTCGGCGTCCAGGTCTGCGCGGTCAGCAGGTAGATCGTGTTCGACGAGCTCGCGTACTTGACGGGCGTCGTGCAGGCAGCGGCCTGCGCCGGTGACTGCGCCACGACGGCGGTGACGCCGGCGGCGAGCGTGCCGGTGAGCCCGATGGCCCAGGCGCGGCGCGCGCGGCGGGAGCGGTGCGGGACGGTCATGGTCGATCTCCTCGGTGGGCCGGCCGGTCAGGCGCGGTTGACGACATGGGCGGGAGCCAGGGACACGCGGTCCTGACCGCGTTCGCGGACCCGCGCGGCGAGCATGAGCAGTACGGCGATCACCACCAGGGCGATGCCGGCGACGCCGAGCCAGTTCATGGGCATGGCGGCGACGAACGAGTGGTCCCGGATCGTGGCCGAGCCGCGGACGGGGACGGCGCCGTACACCTTGGACGCCGTCAGGGTCACGTGCGACCCGGGGACGGCGAGGATGCCGACGTCGCGGCCCTGGACCTGGGTGTCGGCCAAAGTGCCGGTGACGCCGGGCGCGATCCGGACACCGACCGGGCCGGTGACCGTGCTGCCGTCGAGGCGGAGCTCGGCGCCGGCGTCGACGACCGTGCCGGCGGACTGCAGGGTCGAGCCGTGCACGACGGTGATGCCGCCGTCCAGCTGGAGCGCGTTGCGGGACGAGCCGGTGACCCGGACGCCGTCGAGGCTGACGTCGCCCGCCTGCGCGGCGACGCGGATCCCCTCCACGGCGCCGCGGACCTCGGCCCCCGACAGGTTGACGGCGCCGGCGCCGCCGTCGACGACGACGGCGCTGGCCTGTCCCTGCAGCGATCCTCCGTTCACGGTCACGTCGCCGGCGCCGATCCGGAGCCCGCTGCCGCCGCCGACGGTCGTGTCGACGAGCCGCGCGCCGTCGGCCCCGGCCGAGATGCGCATGCCCTCCTCGGTACCGAAGATCCGCACGCCGTCGAGGCCGGCGCCCGTCGCCGTCCCGCTGAGGAGCACGCCCGAGCCGGCGGCGTCCACGGTGCTGCGGGTGACGACGGCGTCCGGGCCCTCGATGCGCAGGCCGGTGCGGGAGCCGGAGACGTGGACGTCGGTGAGGTCGGCCCCCGGCCCTCCCACGACGACGCCGGTGCCGCTGCCGCTCGAGCGGGCACTCGCGGACAGACCCGTGACCTTCAGGCGGCGGGCGCCGGGACCGGACTCGATCCCGATCTCGGTGTCGTGCAGGGTGAGCCGCTCGACGCGTGCTCCGGGGGTCTGGACGCGGACCCCGACCTTGGCGCCGATGATGCGGGCGCCCCGCACGAGGATGCCGGCGGCCTTGCCGTCGGTGCTCACGCCGGTTCCGTCGCCGGTGGCGGTGAGGCCGGTGACGGTCGCCGGCCGGCCGTCCTGGACGCGGACGCCGGTCGGTTCGGCCGCGCTGGTGCCGTCGACGAGCCTGGTCCGGCCGGCGCCGCGCAGCACGGCCCCGGCGTTGCCGTTGTGGTCGGTCCGGAGCCGGACGACGACAGGTGCGGCGCCGCCGGTCACCATGAGGCCGGCGTGCCCGTTCTTGCTGGCCATGACGTCACGCAGGGTCCGGGTCCGGGTCGCGGTTCCGCTGACGACGAGCCCGTTGCGCTTGTTCCCGACGAGCTTCAGGACGGCGGCGTCCACGGTGCCGGCGTCCAGCAGGGCGATGCCGTCGGCGGCGGCGCCGGTGACGGTGACGTGCTGCAGGAACACGGCCAGCGTGTCGTGCGCGACGATCCCGGTGTCCACGTTGCGGATCGTCGTCCCCGTCACCGTCGCCCGTGCGCCGCGGCCGATGTCGAGCGCCCCGATGCGGTGCGGGCCGGGCCGCCCGAGGTTCGTCAGCAGGCTGTCCCGGACGGTCACCGTCGAGGAACCGCTGTACCGCAGGTAGCCGCGCGCGGCCGGCCGCACCGGGGTTCCGCGCAGCGTCACGTGGTCGAGGGTCAGCCGTGCGCCGGTGCCCCAGAAGTACGCCCGCTCGTCGCGGGTGCTCCGGACGAGCACCGTGCGGACGCCGTCCCGGCCGCCGACGGTGAGCTGCGTGCCCGGGCGCTGGACCACGGCCGCTTTCACGATCACGGTGCTCCGGTAGCGGGCGAGGTAGCTCGGTGCACCGATCGCCGAGGCGAGCTCGCCGAGGGAGCTGTTCGTGCCGTCGTACGGCATGGAGGCGATGACCGTCCGGCCGTCGACGAGGTCGACCCGGTTCGGGCGGAGCACGACGGCGCGCCGCGCGTCGAGACCGCTCGGCACCGTCGGCGGGCGGTGCACGGCGTTGAGGCCGGAGGCGGTGACGGCCTCGGGCAGCACGACGAGCGCGGCGAACCCGAGGGTCAGCAGGGTGATCCATGCGGTGCGCGGCCGGATCCGGCGGCGCGGCAGCGGGATCCTCATGCCCGCACCTCCTCGACCTCGGTGAGGTCGGTGATGCCGGCGAGGTCGACCTCGGTGCTCGTCCGGACGACCTCGCCGTCGACCACCGCGACCTGCCGGGTGAGCCAGCGCTGCCGCCGGATCGTCGCGAGGGCGCAGATCTTGACGACGGCCATCACGAACGTGACGCCGACGAACGCGGGCACGAGGAGGAAGGAGCTCGGCCGCCGCCGCAGGTGGGGCAGGAGCTTGGCCGATCGCGAGACCCACCACCAGGCGAACAGCGTGACGACGAACCGCCACTGCTGCCCGGCGATCGCGAACACCATGTAGACCGGCGCGACCAGCACGGTGAAGGTCGCGACCATCTTGTCGAGCATGGTCAGCGCCAGGTACGGGCGACGCCACGCCCAGCGCTCGACGAACAGCGCGGCGATGTCGGACCGCCACGTGTTCCGCCCCCACCGCATGCGCTGCTTCACGAAGGTCCGGACGTCGGACGGGAATGTCGACCACACGCGCGCGCTGCGCTGCATCACCGTGTCGTGGCCGCGCGCCAGGATCAATCGCGTCAGGCACTTGTCGTCGCCGGAGAGGCAGGGGACGCCGAGGAAGGTCTCCTCCATGAATTCGTCGGAGATCTCCAGGAGGAGTTCGCGGCGGTACACGGCGGTGCGCCCGGAGATGCAGGAGACGGCGCGCCCGAGATACGTCTGCGCGGCGTTCTCGTCGAAATACCGGTAGTCCAGGTACATGTCGTTGACGCGGGCGAGGAATCCGGTCGGGTCGTACACGTTCTGCCGCGAGGCGACGCCACCGACCCGCGGGTCCTCGAACGGCATCATGAGCTCGGTGGCGGCGTTGTCGGCCCAGATGACGTCGGAGTCGACCAGGGCGACGAGCTCGGTCCGGGCGGCCTCCCAGCCGCGGCGCAGCGCGTCGCGCTTGCCCGGGACGTCCGTGACGATCACGGTGACCGGGTAGCGCGCGGCCACCTGCTGGCAGACCGTGTCGGACTCGTCGATGACGAGGATGACCTCGTCGACGTCGTTCTGGAGCCAGGAGGCGATCGCGAGCTCGAAGATCCGCGGGTCCTCCTGGTACACGGGCACGACGACGCTCATCGAGGCGCGGTGGTCGTTGTGCACGGACCGGTACAGCGTCGCGGGGATGCGCCGCACCAGCCAGAAGGCCCACCGCACGACGCCGAGCACGCCGAGCGGGACCCAGTAGAGGTAGTCGTGCCAGTTGTACATGGTGAGCAGCTCGCCCGTCCCGTCTGGGGTGGTCGCAGGTCAGGCCCGGTTCCCGCGGCCGGAGGCCGGCGCCGGGAGCGGGTCGGTGAGGTCGATCTCCCCGCGGGCGGCGGCGCCGTCCGCGCGCACGTCCCGCTCGGCGCGCTGGACCAACGCCGCCATGTCCTCGTTGACGGCCACGGCCGCCTTGAGCAGCGGCATGTCCACCCCGACGGCGCGCGCCAGGCCGAGCAGGCCGTTGGTGTCCTTGGGGAGGCAGGCGCCGCCGTAGGGAGCGCCGCCGGTGATCCCGTAGGAGGTGTTCCAGGAGCCCTCCGCCGACAGCGCGACCGTGCTCGAGACGGCGTTCGGGTCGACCTCGAGGGCCTTGGCCAGCGTCCAGATCTCGTTCCAGAAGCTGATCTTGACGGCGTTGAAGACGTTGTGGACGATCTTGATCGTCTCGGTCGTCGTGGGATCGTCGAACACCCGCAGCTCGCCGCCGAAGGGGCGCAGCAGGTCGGCGAGGCGTTCGCCGGTGCGCTTGTTGCGGGCGCCGACGACGGTCATCCACGGGTGGCGGAAGTCCTCGGCGGCCGAGACGGCGCGCAGGAACTCGGGGTTCGACGCCAGCGAGAAGCCCAGGCCCTCGGGCTTGCCCGAGGTCTCCTCCAGCAGCGGCCGGACCAGGCGCAGCGTCGTGCCGGGCGGCACGGTCGAGCGCACGACGACGGTGTGGATCTCGTCGCTGGTGCGCAGCGCCTCGCCGACGTCGCGGACCCCCTGCAGGAAGGCGGTGAGGTCGTAGCGGCGCTCGGGCTG
>DASQJO010000269.1:0-2644 GCA_035630955.1 Kineosporiaceae bacterium | reverse complement strand
ATCGGCGACGTCGCCGAGGGGGAGCACCTGAGGGCGGGTCGCCAGACCGTGACCGGGGACGCCGTGTCCCGCGCCGACGGCCTCGTCCACGTCCAGCTCGTCCGTGACGGCGTCCGTGTGCTCGACGCCACGCTGCCCTTGGGCACGAGCGAGGAGAGCCAGTTCAAGACCCCGCCCCGGCCGGGCGAGCGGGGGCACTGGAGCGTCGACCTCGACCTCACCCGCTCCGGCTCGTACACCCTCGTCGTGTGGACGGGCGCGGCGGCCACCCCCGCGTCGGCGGGGCAGCCGGCGGCAGCGTCCGTGGTGGTCGAGACGGACTCCAAGACCTTCGTCGTCACCTGAGGGGTGCTACCAGCGGCGCAGCCGCGCGCTGAGCACCGCGAGCGCGGCCGGTCCCGCCGACGAGGAGCGCAGCACGGTGGGGCCCAGCCGCACCGCGACGCCGCCCGCGGCGGCGAGCTGCTCGAGCTCGGCCTCGGTGATGCCACCCTCCGGACCGACGACGACCAGCACCTCGCCGTCCGAGCCCGCCTCGGGCAGCGGCACCGCGGTCAGCGGCGTGGGCGCGTCCTCGTGGAGCACCAGGACGGCCGCGGTCGCGCCGGCCGACGCCGCCAGCTGCGCAGTGGTCACCGTCGGCCGCACCTGGGGCACGATCGCGCGGCGCGACTGCTTCGCGGCCGCGCGGACCGTCGTCCCCCACCTGCGCCGGGACCGCTCGCCCCGCTCGCCGGACCAGACGACGACGCTGCGGGCCGCCTGCCACGGCACGACGGCGTCCACGCCGAGCTCGGTGGCGGTCTCGATCGCCAGCTCGTCGCGGCCGCCCTTCGCGAGCGCCTGCACGAGGACGAGCCGCGGCGCCGGGACCTCGACGTTCGCCACGGCCTCGACGCGCAGCCGCACCGACCGCGCCGCGACGTCCTCGACGACGCCGCGGGCGAGCAGCCCCTCCCCGGAGGCGACCAGCAGCGTCTCCCCCGGCCGTGTGCGCCGGACGGTCGCCGCGTGGTGCCCCTCGTCGCCGTCCAGCACGAGCAGGGAGCCGACCGCGACGCCGGCGAGCGCGGCCGGCTCGAGCAGGTACAGGGGCGCGGTCACGCCCCCATCATCGACCTGGCCGGCGACCTGCCGGCGACCTGTCAGCGACCCGAGATCCGGTCGCGGAGCTTGGAGAACACGCCCTGGTGGGCGGGAGCCATCCGGCCGGCCGGCCGCTCCTCGCCGCGCAGCCGCGCGAACTCGCGCAGGAGCTGCTCCTGCTGCTCGTCGAGCCGGGTCGGGGTGAGCACGGACATGTGCACGACGAGGTCGCCGCGGCCGGTGCCGCGCAGGTGGGTGATGCCGAGGCCGCGCAGGGTCTGGATCTCCCCGGACTGCGTTCCGGGCCGGACGTCGACCTGCTCGACGCCCTCGAGCGTCGCGAGCTCGACCGTCGTCCCCAGCGTCGCCGCCGTCATCGGCACCTCGAGGGTGCAGTGGATGTCGTCGCCGCGGCGGGTGAACGTCGGGTGCGGCTTCTCGACGATCTCGACGTAGAGGTCGCCCGGCGGGCCTCCGGCGGGACCGACCTCGCCCTTGCCGGCGAGCTGGATCCGGGTGCCGGTGTCGACGCCGGCGGGGATCTTCATGGTGATGGTCCTCCGGGTGCGCACCCGTCCCTCGCCCGAGCACTCGAGGCAGGGGTCGGGGATGACGGTGCCGTAGCCGTGGCAGACGGCGCACGGCTGCGTCGTCATCACCTGCCCCAGGAACGACCGCGCCACACGCTGGATCTGCCCCCGGCCCTTGCAGACGTCGCACACGCGCGGCGACGTGCCGGGCCGGCAGCAGGTGCCGTTGCACGTCGGGCAGATCACGGCGGTGTCGAGGGTCAGGTCGCGCTGTCCGCCGAAGGCCGCCTCGGTGAGGTCGACCTCGAGCCGGATGAGGGCGTCCTGGCCGCGCCGCTGCCGGGGCACCGGTCCGCGGGCGCCGGCCGCGCCGCCGCCGAAGAAGGTGTCGAAGATGTCGCTGAAGCCGAAGCCCGCGCCGAAGCCTCCGTTGCCGTTGACGTCGACGCCCAGGTCGTACGCCTGCCGCTTCTCGGGGTTGCTCAGCACCTCGTAGGCGCGGCCGATCTCCTTGAAGCGCTCCTCGGCCTCCGGGCCCGGGTTGACGTCCGGATGGAGCTGGCGCGCCAGCTTGCGGTACGCCTTCTTGATGTCCTCCGCCGACGCGTCGCGTGACACGCCGAGGGTCTCGTAGTGGTCGCTCACCGGTCTCCGTATCTGCACGAAACGTTCATGACGGCCGTCAACCGGCCAGGATCCGGGACACGTAGCGGGCGACGGCGCGGACGGCGGCGATGGTCGTGGGGTAGTCCATGCGGGTCGGGCCGAGGACGCCGAGCCGTGCGACCACCTCGACCTCGCCACCGTAACCGCTGGCCACCACGGCGGTCTCGGTGAGCCCGGCATGCTGGTGCTCCCGGCCGATGCGGACGCCGATGGCGCCGGTGTCCGCGGCCATCTCCGTGAGGAGCTTGAGGAGCACGACCTGCTCCTCGAGCGCCTCGAGCACGGGGCCGATCGACCCGCCGAAGTCCGTGCCCGCCCGCGCGAGGTTGGCAGTGCCGGCGAGCACCAGGCGCTCCTCGCGA
>DASQJO010000268.1:0-2482 GCA_035630955.1 Kineosporiaceae bacterium | reverse complement strand
GAAGACGAGCAGCGTCGTCCGGCCCGGCTCGAGACCGAAGGAGGCCAGCGCCTCGTCCCGCAGCGCGGCCCGGTCGAGCGTGGTGATCTGCCGCCGCAGCGGCATGCCGATCACCCGGGCGCCGCGCAGGGGGGTGCCGGGGAACGTGACGCCGACGTACGGCGTGAACCGGGCGCCGAGCCGGTTCGCCAGGCCCGGGCGCGCGTTCTGCTCGTGCACGACGATCGGCAGCCCGAGCCGGCGCGCCGCGAGGTATGCCGGGGTCGAGACGTAGCCGCCGAACCCGACGACGGCCTGGGCGTCCGCCTCCTCCATCGCGCGGGCGGCCTCGGCGACGGCCGAGCGGAGCCGGAACGGGAGCCGGCCGAGGTCCACCGAGGGACGCCGGGGCAGCGGGAGGCGGGGCACGACGGCGAGCGGGTAGCCGGCCTCGGGGACGAGCCGAGCCTCGAGACCCTCCGCCGTGCCGAGCGCGATGACGCGGACCCCGGGGTCGCGGCGGCGCAGGCAGTCGGCGAGCGCGAGCAGCGGCGCGACGTGTCCCGTCGACCCGCCGCCCGCGAGGACGACCGACAGACTCACACCCCACCCCCGTTCCGGCGCCCGCTGCCCCGACCTCGGCTCGGAGCCCGGCCCGGACCCTTGCCCGCGACCTTGCCCCGGCTCGGCAGAACCGCGAGCGATCTGGCGACCACTGACGGGCGTGAGGCTAGCGCCTCCGCCGCGCCGGGGACGCGCCGGGCGAAACCCAGCACCATGCCGAGGGCGATGAGGGTGGTCATGAGCGCGGACCCCCCGCTGGAGACCAGCGGCAGCGGGACGCCGATGACGGGCAGCAGCCCGACGACGGCGCCGATGTTGACGAGGGCCTGCCCGAGGATCCAGGCGAGTACCCCGCCCGTGGCGATCTTGACGAACACGTCGTCGGTCGCGAGCACGACCCGGAACAGGCCGACCGCGAGCAGCGCGAACAGCGCGAGGACCGCCAGCGTGCCGATGAGGCCGAGCTCCTCGCCGATGATCGCGAAGATGAAGTCGTTGTGCGCCTCCGGCAGCCACGACCACTTCTGCCGACTCTCCCCCGGGCCGAGCCCCCACCAGCCGCCGGAGGCGAGCGCCCAGAGCGCGTGCAGCGGCTGCCAGCCGGTGCCCTGCGGGTCGTTGGCCTGGCCGCTCCAGTGCGCCAGCCGGTCCATCCGGTTCGCGCTGGTGGTCACGAGCAGGAACACCGCGGTGCCGGCCAGCGTGCCGGCCACGGCGAAGACCCGCAGCGGGACGCCGGCGGTGAACATGAGCGCTCCGACCAGGCCCATGAGGACGAGCGCCGTCCCGAGGTCGCGCCCGGCGAGCACGAGCAGGAGCAGGAGCATCGTGACCGGCAGCACCGGCACGACGGCGTGCACGGTCTCGTGGAACAGCGGCCGCTTGCGCTCCAGCACCGCCGCCACCCAGACCACGAGGGCCAGCTTGACGGCCTCGGACGGCTGCAGCGAGAAGCCGGCGATGCTCACCCAGTTCTGGTTGCCGTTGACGGCGTGCCCCGCGACGGCCACGAGCAGCAGCGCGGCGACGCCGACCAGCAGCAGCGGCCAGGCCAGGGCCTTCCACGCCCGGACCGGCAGCAGCGCGGCGACGACGGCGAGCGGCAGCCCGATGGCCGCGAACATCGCCTGCTTCGCGAAGATCGTGTACGAGGAGTGCAGCTCGCGCAGCGACTCCACGCTCGAACTCGAGAGCACCATGACCAGGCCGAGCCCGACGAGCGCGATCGTCGACCCGAGCACGAGGTAGTAACCGGCCAGCGGCGACTGCAGCCGGGCCGCCCACGCCGTGCGCGGCGCGGGGGCCGCAGGCGTGGGGACCGGCCGGAGCGGTGGCGGGGCGACCCGCGCCGGCACCGGTTCAGCCTCCCGATCCGGGGGCCGGGCGCGACCGGAGTCTGCGCCGGACGGCGTCGGCGAAGGCCTCGCCGCGCTGGACGTACGACGCGAACTGGTCCATGGACGCGCAGGCGGGCGCGAGCAGGACGGTGTCGCCGGGGCGCGCGAGGTCCGCCGCGGCGGCCACGACGCGATCCATGAGCGCCGCGGTGTCCGTCGAACGACCCATGCCGCCAGTGTCCGCGACGTCGACCTCGGCGACGGGGATCTCGGGAGCGTGTCGGGCGAGCGCGGCACGGATCACCGCGCGGTCGCGGCCGAGGAGGACGGCCGCGCGCAGGCGCTCGGCGTGCGCCGTCACGAGCTCGTCGAACTCCGCGTCACCGGCGC
Source organism: Kineosporiaceae bacterium (assembly GCA_035630955.1). GTDB lineage: Bacteria > Actinomycetota > Actinomycetes > Actinomycetales > Kineosporiaceae > DATKNA01. The sequence goes on along the minus strand of DASQJO010000268.1, from coordinate 212 downwards.
CCTTGGCGAGGCCGCCGGCGATCCAGACGACGTGTTCGAACCCGCGCAGCGCGGCGTCGGTGGCGTGCGGGTTGGTCGCCTTGGAGTCGTCGACCCAGGTGACGCCGTCCTCCTCGCCCACGCGCGCGAGCCGGTGCGCCGGCGGGGTGAGGCCGCGCAGGCCCTGCCGGACGGCGACGGCGGGGACGCCGTGGGCGCGGGCGAGCGCGGCC
>DASQJO010000267.1:0-2017 GCA_035630955.1 Kineosporiaceae bacterium | reverse complement strand
CATGTGAGGACCGCCACAGCGGAGGACGTGGCCGCAGCCGTCGCCGCGGCCCGCGCCGCCCTCGCCGGGTGGCGCCGGACGGCCCCCGGCGCCCGCGCGGCGGCCCTGCGCGCCGCCGCCGGGGACCTGCGGTCGGACGCGGACCGCCTGGCCGAGCTCCACATGCACGACACCGGCCGCCTGCTCTCCGACGCCCGGGGGGCGGTCGACGTGGCCGCCTCCCTCCTCGAGGAGGCCGCGACCGTCGCGCCGCTCGACGCGGGCCGCTCGCTCGGCGGCGACCCGCTCGCCCTGGACGTCGTCCGTCGCGAACCGCGCGGCGTGGTCGCCGTGATCACCCCCTGGAACGACCCGGTGCCGGCCGCCGCCGGGCTCCTCGCCGCCGCCCTGGCCACCGGCAACACCGTCGTCCACAAGCCGTCCGAGCGGAGCCCGCTGATCGGGGCCGCGCTCGCCGAGGCCCTGCAGCGGCACCTGCCCGACGGCGTCCTGGTCCTCGTCCAGGGCGACGGGACCGTCGGCGAGGCGCTGGTCGCGCACCCCGACGTCGACGCCGTCGCGCACGTCGGCTCGACCCGGGCCGGCCGGCGGATCGCCGAGGTCGCCGGGCCCCGCGCCGCCAAGCTCCTGCTCGAGAACGGCGGCAAGGACGCGATGATCGTCGACCGCGACGTGGACCCGCGCTGGGCGGCGCAGCAGGCCGCGCTCGGCGCCTTCGTGAACGCGGGCCAGTTGTGCGTGGCGGTGGAGCGCGTCGTCGTCCACGCCGACATCGCCGACGCGTTCCTCGACGCGCTCGTCGAGGAGGCCCGGCGCTGGCGCCCCGGCCACCCCGCGGACGGCGCCACCCGGCTCGGTCCGCTCGTCGACGAGCGGGCCGTCGAGTCCGTGCTCGCGCACGTGCGCGCCGCGGTGGACGCCGGCGCTCGCCTGCTGACGGGGGGCGACCGCGCCACGGGCGAGGGCCTGGACGCCGGGTGCTTCCTCGAGCCCACCGTGCTCGCCGACGTCACCACCGACATGGCGGTGTGGACCGAGGAGACCTTCGGCCCCGTCGTGCCGGTCGTGGTCGCGTCATCGTTCGACGAGGCTCTGGCGCTCGCCGAGGAGGGCGCCTACGGCCTCGCCGCCACCGTGCTCACCGGTTCCATGGAGCACGCGCTCCGCGCGGCCGACGTCCTCGAGGTGGGCACGGTGAAGGTGAACGCCGTCTTCGGCGGTGCCCCCGGCGGCTCCGCCGACCCCCGCCGCGGCAGCGGCACCGGCCGCGGCTACGGCCCGGACCTGATCGGCGAGCTGACCGTCCTCAAGACGGTCCACCTCGAGGGACTGCCGACCGGCTGACGGTCCCGGCCGCCGCGCTCGTCGCCGCCTTCCGCAGGTCGACCACCTGATCGGCCTGATCGGCGGAGCCGGCGACGAGCACGGCGCGGACCACCTTGCCGCCGTCCCGGCGGGGTAGGACGTGCCAGTCCGTGGCCACGGCGTCGACGAGCAGCAGGCCGCGACCGCGCTCGGCCGCGCCGTCGGCGTACTCCAGCGACGGCCGCTCCCGGGAGCGGTCGGCGACGGCCACGCCCAGCCGGTCCGCGCGCAGCGCGAGGCGCAGCTCGATCTCCGTCCCGGCGTGCAGGACGGCGTTGGCCACGAGCTCGTCGACGACGAGCAGTGCGTCGTCGACGAACCGCTCCGCGCCCCAGCCGGCGAGCGTGCGCCGCAGGAACGCCCGGGCCAGCGCGGGTGCCTGCAGCAGCGGCTCGAGCACCTCCCCCGCGGTCCGCGCCCGGAGGCGCGCGCCGACGAGCCGGACGGCGTCCGCGAGTCGGGCGGCGGCCGCGAGCCCCGCGGGCAGCTCCCCAGCCGCCGCGGCCGGCTCCGGTCCGACCACGACGAGCAGCATGCCCGGCCAGCCCCGGGTCCGATTCGCGGCCGCGAGCACGGCGTCGACGAGCGCGTGCCGCACCTCCGGCGGCTCCTGCGCGTACGTCACGTCGCAGACCACGGCGTCGGTGCCGTC
>DASQJO010000266.1:0-2486 GCA_035630955.1 Kineosporiaceae bacterium | reverse complement strand
CGGAAGCGGCCGGTGTCGGGGTCCGGGACGACGAGGGAGCGGTCGACGAGCCGGAAGAGCAGGTCGAGCACGTCCTCGGTCGCCAGCTCGCGGAAGGGGCACACCTGTTGCGCCGCGTCGAGGGTCCAGCCACCGCGGAAGACGGCCAGACGTCGCAGCAGGGCCTGCTCGGCCGGCGACAGCAGTTGGTAGCTCCAGTCCAGCGTCGCCCGCAAGGTTCGGTGCCGGGCCTCACCGGAGCGCGGGCCGGCGGAGAGGAAGCTGAAGCGGTCACCGAGCCGCTCGGCGATCTCCTGGACGGGGAGCGCCTTCACGCGTGCGGCGGCGAGCTCGATGGCGAGGGGCACGCCATCGAGCTGCCGGCAGATGAGCGCGACGACGGGGGCCGTGACGGCGTCGAGTGAGAAGGACGGGCGGACGGCGCGCGCCCGGTCGACGAAGAGCTGCACCGCCGCGCTGTCGCCGATCGCGCCCGGGTCGGCGTCCTCGGCGGGTACCGCGAGGGGATGGACCGCCACCTGCACCTCGCCGGGCAGCGCGAACGCCTCACGGCTCGTCGCCAGCACGGTGACGGCCGGGCACGCCAGCAGGATCCGCTCGAGCAGCGCGGTGGCGGAGTCGAGGACGTGCTCGCAGTTGTCGACGAGGAGCAGTGCGCGCCGGTCGGAGAGGAGATCGAGGACGGCGGCGGCCGCGGCCTCGCCCGCTCCCCGCGGGACGAGCCCGAGCTGGCGTGCGAACGCCTCGGCCACGTCGGCGCCGGGTTCCAGCGGCGCCAGACGGATGATCGTCACGGCACCCAGGACGGCTTCGTCGACGGACCTGGTCACCTCGAGCGCCAGCGTCGTCTTCCCGACCCCACCGGGTCCGGTCAGGGTGACGAGCCGGGTGTCCGCGAGCAGTCCGAGGACGGCGTCGAGCTCGTCGCGGCGGCCGATGACCGGGGCGAGCGCCACCGGCGGCCGCTGAGCGGGCCGCGCCATGGGGGCCGAGGGTGCGGCGGCGGGAGTGCGACGCGGAGGAGCGGCAGGCTCCGGCAGCTGCTGCCGCAGGATGGCCTCGGCGAGGGCCCGAAGCTCCGGAGACGGGTCGATGCCGAGCTCGTCCGCGAGGCGCGTGCGGAGCCGGTGGTAGAGCGTGAGGGCGTCTGCCTGCCGCCCCGCGCGGTAGAGCGCCACCATCAGCAGCCGATGCAGGCGCTCGCGGAGCGGGTGCAGGGTGGCGAGGCGCTCCAGGTCGGCCACGGCCTCGGCGTGCCGGCCGAGGTCGAGCAGCAGCTCGAGCCGGTCCTCGAGGGCCCCGATCCGCAGCTCCTCCAGGCGCGCGCTCTCCGCCTCGATCCACTCGGCGTCGCCGACGTCCTCGATCGCGGGACCGCGCCAGAGGCCGAGGGCCGCGTCCAACACGTCGAGGGCCCCGGAGTGGTCGGCCTCGGCGACGAGGCGGCGGGCGCGGGCCAGAAGGTGCTCGAACCGGTGCGCGTCCACGGCGTCCGGGTCGACGGCGAGCGTGTACCCCGGCGCGCGGGTGCGGACGACGTCGCCCGCGACGCCGGCCGCCCCGAGTGCCCGGCGCAGCTTCGACACCCGGATCTGCAGCGCGTTGGCGGCGTCGGACGGCAGGTCCTCGCCCCACAGGGCGTCCGTCAGGGCGTCGACGGAGACGACGCGCCCGGCACTGAGCGCCAGCCGCGCCAACAGGGCCCGGACGGACGGCGGCAGCGCGACGGGAGGCCTGCCGGGCACCCGCACCTCGACAGGCCCCAGCAGGCCGAACGTTCCGTTCTCCACACAGGTCCCCACGTGAGAGGCCGTGCGCGAGTTCCCTCACACACGGCCCCTCAGGTTACGCGCCGACGGTCGCCGGACGGGAGGCGCGGACCGGCCATGTCACGCGGCCTCGTACCCGGCCTCGGCGATCGCCTCGCGGATCGAGGCCTCGGACGCCGAGCCCGTCACGCGGACGGTCTTCGTCGTGAGCTGGACGTCGACGCTCTGCACGCCCTCGACGCACGAGACCTCGCCGGTGATGGCGCGGACGCAGTGGTCGCAGCTGATGTCCGGGACGGAGAGGAGGAGCTCGTTCACGGTCGTTCTCCTTCGGTGGGGGAGCCGGTCGCTCCCGATGCCGAGAACCGTGCCGGGCCGCCCTGTCCGCCCCCTGTCACCGGGGCGGCGGCCGGCGGTCGCCTCGGACAGCGGACGGACAGCGGGTGGGCAGCGCCCGATCCGAAGGTGGTGCCGACGCCGACCCCCCAGGAGCCCGCGATGACCATGTCCGTGACCGAGCTGTCGACCCTGCGGCACGTCACCCTCGATATCGGGGGCATGACGTGCGCGTCCTGCGTGCGCCGCGTGGAGAAGGCTCTCAGCCGCGTCGACGGCGTGCAGTCCGCCGAGGTCAACCTCGCCACCGAGAAGGCCACGGTCGCGTTCGACCCCTCGTCGGTGAGCCTCGACGACCTGGGCAAGGCCGTGGGCAAGGCC
>DASQJO010000265.1:0-2910 GCA_035630955.1 Kineosporiaceae bacterium | reverse complement strand
CTCGAGATCAAGGCCGGCGAGGGCGGCGAGGAGTCCGCGCTGTTCGCCGGGGACCTGCTGCGCATGTACCTGCGGTACGCCGAGCGGCAGGGCTGGCGGACCGAGGTCCTGGACCGCACCGAGAGCGACCTCGGCGGCTTCAAGGACGTCGCCGTCGCCGTGAAGTCCCGCGGCACGCCCGCGCCGGGGGAGGGCGTCTACGCGCGGCTCAAGTTCGAGGGTGGCGTCCACCGCGTGCAGCGCGTGCCCGTCACGGAGTCGCAGGGCCGCATCCACACCAGCGCGGCCGGCGTGCTCGTGCTGCCCGAGGTCGAGGACGTCGAGGTCGAGATCAACCCGGACGACCTGCGCGTCGACGTCTTCCGCTCCTCCGGTCCCGGCGGGCAGAGCGTCAACACCACGGACTCCGCCGTCCGGATCACGCACCTGCCCACCGGCATCGTCGTCAGCTGCCAGAACGAGAAGTCGCAGCTGCAGAACAAGGAGCAGGCGCTGCGGATCCTGCGGGCGCGGCTGCACGCGATCGCCGCCGAGGAGGCCCACGCCGCGGCCGCGCAGACGCGGCGCTCGCAGGTCCGCACGGTCGACCGCAGCGAGCGCATCCGCACCTACAACTTCCCCGAGAACCGCATCACCGACCACCGCACCGGCTACAAGGCCTACAACCTCGATCAGGTGCTCGACGGTGACCTCGAGCCGGTCGTCGCCTCCGCGGTGCAGGCCGACGAGGCGGCCCGCCTGGCGGACGCCGAGGCCGGCGGCGCGCTCAGCCGTCAGGGCGGCTGACGTGCTGCTCGCCGATCTCCTCCGGGACGCGCGGGCCCGCCTCGCCGCCGTCGGCGTCCCGACACCGGACGCGGACGCCGAGCTGCTCGCCGCGCACGCCTTCGGGATGACGCGCGGCGAGCTGACGAGCGCGGCGCTGAGCGGCCGGTCGGCCGACACCCTGCCGATCGCCGCGTTCGAGGAGCTCGTCGGCGAGCGGAGCCGGCGCGTCCCGCTGCAGCACCTCACGGGCACCGCACCGTTCCGCACCGTCGAGCTCGCCGTCGGGCCCGGGGTCTTCGTCCCGCGCCCCGAGACCGAGGTCGTCGCGGGCGCCGCGATCGCCGAGGCGCGCCGGCTGCCGCACCCGCTGGTCGTCGACCTCTGCTCGGGCTCCGGCGCGATCGCGGTGGCCGTCGCCGTCGAGGTGCCCGCCGCACGCGTGGTCGGCGTCGAGCTGGACCCGCTCGCGCTCGCCTGGGCCCGCCGCAACGTCGACGCCCTGGCACCGGCCGTCGACCTGCGCGCGGGGGACGCGGTTCATGCCCACGCGGGCGTCCTGGCCGATCTCGCCGGCGCCGTGGACGTCGTCGTCGCCAACCCGCCGTACATCCCGGACGGCGCACGTCCGGTCGACCCCGAGGTCGCCGACCACGACCCGACCGTCGCCCTGTACGGCGGCGGCGCCGACGGCCTCGACGTCCCGCGCGGTGTCGTCGCCGCCGCGCACGGGCTGCTGCGGCCCGGCGGACTGCTCGTGATGGAGCACGGCGACGCGCAGGGCGCCTCCGCGCGGCGCCTCGTCGAGGGACCGGACTGGCACGACGTCCGGACGGCCGAGGACCTCACCGGCCGACCGCGGGCACTGCTCGCCCGGCGCGGGTGCCAGACTGATCCTCCGTGAGCTACCCCTTCGACTGCGGCGACCCGGCCGTCCGCAGGCGAGGACTCGAGGCGGCCGCCTCCGCCGTGCAGAACGAGCAGCTCGTCGTCCTGCCCGTCGAGAGCGCCTACGGCCTGGCGTGCGACGCGTTCTCCGTCGACGCCGTCGCCGACCTGCTCGAGTTCAAGGGCGACCCCGCGCGGCGACCGCCGGCGGTGCTCGTGCCCAACGTCCGCACGATCGACGGCCTGGTGGCCGACGTCCCGGACGCCGCCCGCGCGCTCGCGGAGGCGTTCTGGCCCGGGCTGCTCACCCTCGTCTGCACCCAGCAGCCGACGCTGCGCTGGGACCTCGGCGAGAACCGCGGCACGGTCTCGCTCCGCATGCCGGTGCACCCCCTGGCGCTGGAGCTGCTCACGCAGACCGGACCGCTCGCGTTGACGACGGCGGCGCCGATCGGCACGCCCGCGCCGAAGGACTGCATCACGGCCCTGGAGCTCGTCGGGGACTTCGCCGACGTCTACCTCGACGCCGGGCCCGCCCCGTGGACCGCCGGCTCGACGGTGGTCGACGTCCGGGGCGACGTCCCCCGGGTCGTGCGGCAGGGCGCGGTCGGCGTCGAGGAGCTGCGCTCCGTCGTGCCCGACCTGCTCGTGCCGGAGGTGTCCGGCTCGTGAGGGCCTATCTCTACCTGGTCCTCGTCGCGGCCGCCGTGACGTACGTGACGACGCCGCTCATCCGCCGCATCGCGCGCCGCATCGGCGCCATCACCCCGGTTCGCGAGCGCGACGTCCACGCGGTGCCGATCCCGCGGATGGGCGGGGCCGCCATGTTCCTCGGCTTCGCCGTCGCGATCCTCACGGCGAGCCAGATGTCGTTCCTCTCCGGCAAGTTCGAGGGCGGCCAGCCGTGGGGTGTGCTCATCGGTGCCTTCACCGTCTGCCTGCTCGGCATCGCGGACGACGTCTGGCAGCTCGACGCCGTCACCAAACTCGCGGGGCAGGCCATCGCCGCCGGCCTCATGGCATGGAAGGGCGTCCAGCTGGTCTCCGTGCCCGTGCTCGGCGTCACGATCTTCTCGACCGGCGTCCTCGTCGTGCTCACCGTCGTCATCGTGCTCGTGACGATCAACGCGGTGAACTTCGTCGACGGGCTCGACGGGCTCGCGGCCGGCGTGGTGGGCATCGCGGCGTCCGCCTTCTTCGTGTACTCCTACCTGCTCACGACGCAGAGCGACGCCCAGGACTACTCCTCGGTGGCCT
>DASQJO010000264.1:0-3089 GCA_035630955.1 Kineosporiaceae bacterium | reverse complement strand
ATCGTCGACCTCCAGGCGGACGTGGACGAGTCGCGCGACCACATCCGGGGGCCCATGGACGCCCCGGTGACGCTGGTCGAGTACGGCGACTTCGAGTGCCCCTACTGCGGGCAGGCGGAGCCTGTCGTGCGCGAGCTGCTGGCCAGTCACGGCGACGACATCCGCTACGTGTGGCGGCACCTGCCGCTGGAGCACGTCCACCCGCACGCGGCGCTCGCGGCCGAGGCGGCCGAGGCCGCCTCCGAGCAGGGCGCCTTCTGGGAGATGCACGACCTGCTGCTGGACCACCAGGACCACCTGACCGGCCGCGACCTGGTGGCTTACGCCCAGCAGCTGGGGTTGGACGTCGACAGGTTCCACCGCGACCTCAAGGAGCACCGGCTGGCCGGCCGCGTCGCGGAGGACGTGCAGTCCGCCGAGCTGAGCGGCGTCTCCGGCACCCCGACGTTCTTCGTCAACGGACGCCGGCACTACGGCGCCTACGACATCGACACCCTCAAGGCGGCCGTGAAGACCGCGAAGGCCCGGGCCGCCGTCGAGGCGCCCCAGCGCCGCCGCCGCGGGACGGAGCCCGCGGTCGGCGGCTGAGCGGCCTCGCCGGCCGGCGGGATCAGCGCAGCAGGTCCGGCACCTGCCAGTCCTTGCCGTGCACCGTGGTGTCGAGGAACGCCTCGACGACCTGGTACCAGAGCTTGGCGTGCTGCGGCTTGAGCACCCAGTGGTTCTCGTCCGGGAAGTAGAGGAACTTGTGCGGCATGTCCTCGGCGTCCGCGGCCTGGCGCTCCGCGAGCTCGGCCCACAGCCGCAGGCCCTCCCCGATCGGCACCCGGTAGTCCTTGTCGCCGTGGATCACGAGCATCGGCGTCCGGATCTCGTCGACGAACCGGTGCGGGCTGTTCTCCAGGCCCATCTCCGGCGTCATCTCGCGGCGCCAGTAGTAGTACGCGTCGGTGGTCGGGGCGAACTGGTCCAGCGCCCAGAGGCTGGCGTGCGTGACGATGCCGCGGAAGCGGTCGGTGTGACCGGCGATCCAGTTGGCCATGTAGCCGCCGAAGGAGCCGCCCATGGCCGCCGTCCGGTCGGCGTCGATCTCCGGCCGGGCCTCGGCCGCGTCCGTGATCCTCATGAGGTCGGTGAACGGCGCCTGCCCCCAGCGACCCCAGCCCCGGCGGACGAACTCGCGGCCGTAGCCGGTGGAGAGCGCGGGGTCCGGCAGCAGCACGGCGTACCCGCGGGCCGCCATGATCCACGGGTTCCAGCGCCACGACCAGGCGTTCCAGGAGTGCAGCGGGCCGCCGTGCACCCACAGCAGCAGGGGTGCCGGGACGTGCTCGCGAGCCCCCTGGGGCAGCACCAGCCACGCCCGCAGCGGGGTGCCGTCCTCGGCGGTGGCGGTCACCTCGGTGAGCGTCCCGGGTAGCGGCGGGGCCTCGACGGGGCCGAGGAGCCGCTGCGGCTCCTGGTCGGCGGCCCGGGCGTCGAGCCGGACCGGCGCGGGCGCGGCGTCGACGGCGGAGCGGAGGGCGTACACCCAGCGGCCGTCCGGCGAGACGCGGACGTCGGTGTAGGCGCCGGAGTCGCCGGTGAGCCTGGTGATCGCTCGGTCGGGGAGATCGATGCGGAAGAGAGGCGACCGCCCCTGGTCGTCGGCGACCAGGACGAGGGCCTCGCCGTCCGGGGTCCAGCGCGCCTGCCCGGGCCACCGGTCCCAGCCCTCGGTGACGTCGGTCCGCTCGCCGAGGGCGAGGTCGAGGACGATCAGCACGGAGTCCGGGGGCTCGCTGACGGTGGAGCGCCGCTCGACGACCACGGCGACGCGCCGGCCGTCGGGCGAGAACGTGGGGGCGAAGTACTCCTCGTCCTCGTCGTCGAGGAGCACGCGCCGCTCCCCGGAGGCGACGTCGATCGCCACGAGGACGGCCCTGCGGCCGCCGGGCTCGGGCTGCTGCCAGGTCGTCACGACGGTGGCGCCGTCGGGGCTGACGTCGTACTGCGCCTCGTCGAGGGCGCGGCCGGGAGCCGGCGTCAGATCGGTCAGGGCGATGCGCCCCACGACGCCGTCGTCCGTGCCCGGCGCCGGCTCGGCCGGAACCCGCCCGGCGAGGAGCCGGACCTGGTCGGGACCGAGGTCGGCGTCCCAGTACCGGACGGGGTAGGCCTCGTGGAGGATCGCGGACACCTTGAGGTCCTTGCGCGTCTTGCGCCGCTTCTCGTCGTCGTCGCCGCCGACCGAGCCGGGGAGGGTGGCGGACGCCAGGACGACGGTCCCGTCGTCGGCCGCGGCGACGGCGCCCTCGACGCCGCCGGGGCGCGACGCGACCACGCGGGCCTCGCCGCCGCCGGCCGGCAGCACCCAGAGCGCGGGCGGGGGGTCGTCGTCCTTGCCCTGCGCGTCCGGTCGGGGCGAGGTGAAGAGCAGGCCGCCGTCGGGCAGGAACGCGACGGGTGTCTCGCCCTTGGCGCTGCGGGTCAGCCGACGGGCGGGCCGGACGCCCGCGGGGTCGACCTCCCAGAGCGCCGAGACGTACTTGGCGCGCTCGCCGTCGAGGGTCGCGACCGCCGTGACGAGCCGGTCACCGCCCGGGGACAACAGCAGGCCGGAGACCCGGGGCAGCGCGATGTAGGCGTCGAGGTCGTCGAAGGGCGTCGGGTTCTCGTCGGTCGCCATGCCCTCAGTGCTATCACGCGACCTCGGGGTCGGTCAGAGGCGACGGTCCGCCAGGACGGGGAACGCCTCGCGCCAGGCGCCGACGGCGTCGGGGTCGACGTCGACGACGAGGACCTCCTCGCCGTCGCCGGCCTCGGCCAGCACCGCGCCGGTCGCGTCGACGACCTGGCTGCGCCCGCCCATCCGGACGCCGGCGTGCGTGCCCCCGGTGTTGCACTGCACGACGACGATCTGGTCCTCGATCGCCCGGGCGCGGCCGAGCAGCGTCCAGGCCTCGACCCGGGCGACGGGCCAGGCGGCCGGCACGAGCACGAGCCGGGCGCCGGCGTCGACCAGCCGCCGGTACAGCTCGGGGAAGCGCAGGTCGTAGCAGGTGGCCAGGCCGACGCCGGTCGAGCGGCCGCCGAGCTCGAGGGCCCGC
>DASQJO010000263.1:0-3835 GCA_035630955.1 Kineosporiaceae bacterium | reverse complement strand
GCGCCGGTGCGCTCGGCGTCCGCCCGCGCGTCGGCGGCGCCGACCGCCTGGCCGTCGTCCGTCGCGCGGGTGTCGTCGTCCGCGTCGGGCCCCGCGACACTGGCTGCAACGCCCGCCATCAGGGGCGAGTCCGGCTGGTTCGTCATGTCGACCTCCTCGATCGTCGTGGTCGATCAGTACCCCTGCGGGGGGCGCGGCACACCTGGCGGCGGCCCGGAAGCTCCTCGAAGGAGGAGGTCATCGGGGACCTGCGCGCCGCTCAACCGGTGGGTGCCCCCGGAGACGACCTGCTTCGTGCCGTCGGGCAGGTCGACCTCCGCCGTCACGCCGTCCGGGACGGTGACCTCGACGTCGAGCCGGCCCTCGCCGCCGAGGTGCCACTCGACGGCGATCCGCCCGTGCCGGGTCTCCAGCGCCGTCCTGGCCCAGGTGAGGCCGCCGCCGGGGCGGGGCGCCACGCGGACGGTGCGGTAGCCGGGCTCGGCGGGGGCGATGCCGCCGATCACCCGGTGCATCCAGTCCGCGACCCCTCCGAGTGCGTAATGGTTGAAGCTCGTCATCTCGCCCGGGTTGATGCTGCCGTCGGGCAGCATCGAGTCCCAGCGCTCCCAGACGGTGGTCGCGCCCATCGTGACCGAGTAGAGCCACGAGGGGCACTCCTGCTGGAGGAGCATCCGGTAGGCGTCGTCGAGGTGGCCGGTCGCCGCGAGGGCGTCGGTGACGAACGGGGTGCCGGCGAAACCCGTCGAGATGCGGTGGCCACTTCCGCTGACGAGCTCGGCCAGCCGGTCGCCGGCCTGCTGCCGCACCGCCTCGTCCGGCAGCCCGAAGACGATGGCGAGCGCGTACACGGTCTGCGCGTCGCTGCGCACCCTGCCGTCGGCGCAGACGTAGTGCTCGGTGAACGCGGCCCGGGTGCGCTCGGCGAGCGCGCGGAGGTGCTCGGCGTCCTGGTCGTGGCCCAGCAGCTCGGCCGCCCGGGCGACGATGCCGGCGCTCCGGTACAGGCACGCCGTCGCGACCACGCCCTTGTCGGCCTTCGCGTCCCCGGGGCGGTCGGGCGGGGCCGTCGGATCGAGCCAGTCGCCGAACTGGAAACCGGTGTCCCACAGGCCCGTCGGGGAGAGCAGCGACTCCACCCGCCGCACGTGGGCGGTCATGGAGTCGTAGGCATCCGTGAGGACGCCGAGGTCGCCATAGGCCTCCCACAACGCCCAGGGAACCCAGACCGCCGCGTCCCCCCAGATCGCCGTGCTCTCCGGGGCGTGCCTCCCGGGCGGCTGCGGGATGTACTTCAGGACGTCCGGAACGACGAACGGCACCCGCCCGTCCGCGGCCCGGTGCTCCGCCGCGAGGTCGGCGAGCCAGTCCCGCAGGAAGTCCTCCACGTCGTAGAGGAACGCGGCGGTCGGCGCGAACACGGCGAGGTCGCCGGTCCAGCCGAGCCGCTCGTCCCGCTGCGGACAGTCGGTCGGGACGTCGACGACGTTTCCGCGCAGCCCCCACACCACGTTGCGGTGGAGCTGGTTCAGCAGCTCGTCCGAGCACGCGAACTCGCCGGTGCGGCGCAGGTCGGAGTGGACGACGACGGCGGCGAGTGCGTCGGTTGTCAGCTCACCCGGCCAGCCGTCGACCTCCGCGTAGCGGAACCCGTGGAAGGTCAGCGTCGGCTCGAAGAAGTCCTCGTCGCCGGACAGGACGAACCGGTCCGTGGCCTTCGCGCTGCGCAGCGGCCGGACGCCGAGCTCGCCGCCCTCGAGCACCTCGGCGTGCCGGATCGTGATCGTCGAGTCCCTTTCACCCCGCACGGTGAAGCGCAGCCGGCCGACGAGGTTCTGCCCGAAGTCGACCAGCGTCCTCCCCGACGGCGAGGTCCAGATCCGCACCGGACGGATCTCCTCGTGGCGCACGACCGGCGGTCCGACGTAGGGCGTCAGGGTGGAAGGGTCGAAGTCCGGGGCGACGTGCACCCCGCTCCAGCCGTCGGCCGCGAAGCCGGGACGCAGCCACCCGTCGTCGCGGAGCCGCGCGTCGATGGTCTGGCCGTCGTAGAGGTCGTTCTCGACGACGTCCGACGGGCCCGCCCGCCAGGTCTCGTCCGTGCCGAGCACCTGCCGGTGCCCGTCCGAGAAGACGATCTCGAGCTGGGCCAGGGCGCCCAGCTCCGCCCCGTAGTAGGCGCGGCCGCCGCCCCAGCCCAGGCGGCCCCGGAACCAGCCGTTGCCGAGCAGCAGGCCGAGAACGAGACGGTCCCCTGCGCCGCGGACGAGGCCGGTCACGTCGTGGTCGCGGTAGCGCAGCCGCCACTCGTAGCTGGTCCAGCCCGGGCTCAGGACGTCGTCCGAGACGGGGACGCCGTTGATCCATGCCGTGAACACCCCGCGCGCGGTGACGCGCAGCCTCGCCTCGGCGACCTCGCCGTGACCGGCGGCCGGCCGGAACTCGCGCCTGAGCAGAGGTGCGCCGGCGTGGTCCTCGTCGGGAGCGATCATGCGGGCGGACCAGTTGGGGACCGTCACTCGGGTCACCTCCGGAGTGGGGTTCGGGGCTGGTAGCGGTGCAGCGGGGCGGTCGCCCGGATCCGCGCGCGCAGGGCGGCGAGGTCGCCGTGCACCGCCCCGTGCGTGCGGGCCTGGACCAGGAGGTTGCCGAGGGCGGTCGCCTCGACGGGGCCGGCGACGAGGGGCTTGCCGGCGGCGTCCGCAGTCAGCTGGCAGAGCAGGGCGTTCTGGGAGCCGCCGCCGACGATGTGGACGACGTCGACGGGGTGCCCGGAGAGCCGTTCCGCCTCGAGCACGGCGCGGGCGAACGCGGCGGCGAGGCTGTCGAGGATGCACCGCACGACGACGTCGGGCCGCGGGTCGTCGATCGGCTGGTCGGTGTCGCGGGAGGCCCGGACGATCCGGGCGGGCAGATCTCCGGGCGGGAGGAAGGCGGGGTCGTCGGGGTCGATCCGGGGCCCGCCGGGCGGCAGCGCGGCCGCGGCGGCGAGCAGGTCGGTGAGGTCGGGGTCGAGGCCGCGCAGGCTCCAGGTGCGCAGCGACTCCGAGAGGAGCCACAGGCCCATGACGTTGCGCAGGTAGCGGATCGTGCCGTCGACGCCGCGCTCGTTGGTGAAGTTGGCTCGCCGGCTCTCCTCGGTGAGCACCGGCGCGTCCAGCTCGACGCCCACCAGCCCCCAGGTGCCGCAGGAGATGTAGCCGAACCGGGTGGTGTCGGCGGGGACGCCCACGACCGCGGAGGCGGTGTCGTGCGACCCGACGCTGGTCACGGGCAGCGCGTCGTCGATCCCCAGCTCGCCGCGGACGTCGGGCAGCACGTCGCCGAGCACGCGTCCGGCGGGGAGGACGTCCGGGAGCAGGCCGGCGGGGAGGCCGAGGGTCTGGACGAGCTCGGGCGACCAGGTCCCGGTCCGGGCGTCGAGGAGACCCGTCGTCGAGGCGTTCGTCTCCTCGGCGGCGCGGACGCCGGTGAGCCAGTACCCGAGCAGGTCCGGGACGAGCAGGGCCTGCATCCCCGCCTCGAGGCGGGGCTCCGCGGCGAGCTGGTAGAGCGTGTTGAACGGGAGGAACTGCAGCCCGGTGATCTCGTACAGCCGGACCCGGTCGACCTTGGCGTGCACGTCGTCGATCACCGCTTTGGTGCGGGAGTCGCGGTAGTGCCGTGGATTGCCCAGCAGCTCTCCGCCGGCCCCGACCAAGCCGTAGTCGACCGCCCAGGAGTCGATCCCCAGGCCGGCGAGCCGCCCACCGGCCTGCGCTGCCTCCCGGGCGGCGGTCCGGACGCCGGCCAGCACGTCGAGGTACAGCCCGAGGACGTCCCAGTACAGCCCGTC
>DASQJO010000262.1:0-4659 GCA_035630955.1 Kineosporiaceae bacterium | reverse complement strand
GCCTCTTCCAGGCCGACGTAGTTCTGGAAGAACTGGGGCATGACGTCGTCGAACTCGCGCCACCAGCTCGGCCGGTTCGCCTCGCGGACCAGGCGGAGCACCTGATCGCGCTGCTCGGGGTCCGTGACGCCGTAGTAGACGAGCAGGTCGCTGATGTCGCGCTCCTTGAACGCGACCCGGCCCAGCTCCAGGCGGCTCATCTTGGACTCGGACGCCCTGATCGTGTAGCCCGCGTCGGCGCGAGTGATGCCCTTCTCCTCGCGCAGCCGGCGCAGGTGCGCGCCGACGATCATGCGTCGAACCGTCGCGCTCCCCGGCGCCGGTTCCGTCATCCCACGCTCCGCTGTCGTCCGTCGGGTCGATTCACTCATCGCCACCGCCTGGCTACTGTGACATCGACCCCTTGTGCGCATGGTGTCACGAACCGAGCCCTCAGCGCTGCCCCCGGATTCCGGAAGACTCCGGATGGGTGACGGCGCCCGCCTTGCCGCGGTCCGGCTCCCCTGGTAGGGACTGCCGCGGTCAGGGCGGGCGCCGTCCGCGCGGGCCCGTTCGGTGGCCGATCAGGACGCCGGCGGCGTCGGGTAGCCCGACGACGAGGAGCCGTAGGGCGGCCGGTCCTCGGACGGCATGAGGATCCAGAGCACGGGATAGATGAGGAGCTGGCTCCCGGGCAGCAGGATCATGACGAGGACGAAGAGCAGCCGGGTGAGCCAGGCGTCGATGCCGAACCGGCGGCCGACGCCGGCGCAGACGCCGCCGATCACGCGGCCCTGGGCGGGGCGCACGAGGCCCTGCCGTCGGAACGAGTCGCGGACGCTGTCCATGGGATCTCTCGCTTTCGCACTGGAGGAGGTGATGGCTCCACCCTCCCGTGCGGTCGCCTCACCGGGTATCGGGGACAACCCTGGGCGCTCCCTGAGCGCCGCCCTGACTCGCCCGGGCGGCGGGTCAGGGTCGGTGCCGCGCCACCCAGTCGAGCACTGCGTCTCCGCTGCGCAGCGCGGTGATGTGTCCGTCGCCGGGGCGCAGCCAGAGTTCGGCGTCCGGGATCCGGTCGGCGAGCCACCGTCCGTGCTGGGGTGGCACCATGCGGTCGGCGTCCCCGTGCACCACGAGAACGGGAGCCGCGGCGTCCGCGGGCTCGAAGCCCCAGGGCGCGACCGCCGCGAGATCGTCGTCGACGGCGCCCGGCCCGCCCGCCTGCTGCGCGCCCTGCACGACCTCGAGCATCCACGCCCAGTCGCCGCTGAGCGCCGCCCAGTCCGCGGGCGTGAAGCCGATGTCCGGCTCGTCGGGAGGGTCCGCCTCGAACGCCTCCTTCTCGGCGCGTCCGCGGGTGGCCGCGGTCAGTGACGCCACGCCCGCGGGGGCCATGCCGTCGAACCAGTCCAGGCCGTCGGCCCCGTAGGGCGCGAGGCCCGAGATCGCGGCGACGGCACTGACGCGGCCCGGCAGCAGCGCGCCGCAGGCGAGAGCGTGCGGTCCACCCCCCGAGTGCCCCACGACCGCCAGGCGGGGGACGCCGAGGGCGTCGGCGATCGCGCCGACGTCGCCGGCGGCGTCCCCGATCGTGCGCCCGCGGTGCGGCGTGGACCGCCCGTACCCGGGCCGGTCGTACCCGAGCCAGCGCAGGCCGAGGCGGCGGGCGGAGTCGAACAGCGGCCGGGGCGGCGGGCCGAGGTTCGGCGTCCCGTGCAGCCAGACGACGGGGAAGCCGTCGGCGGGACCGGCCTCGTACACGTGCAGCGTCCGCCCGTCGGCCAGGCGGACGTCGGACTCGGAGAGCTCGCTCACGAGCGGGAGACGATCCGGGGGCGATGCACTCATCGGCGGACGACGAGCACCCGGCCGCCCGGCGCCGGCGACGCGACCGCGACCCAGCCGAGGACGTCGTCGTCCGCGCCACTGCCGAGGACGCGCATCACCGCGACGTTGCCGGCGTCCGCGGGCCCGTCCCAGCCGCGGGTGACGGTCGCGTCGACGGTGTCGCTGACGTCCTGGTGCTGCGCCTGCACCTCGCCCCGGGCGAGCGCCACGAACTGGGCGACCGCGACCGGGTCGCGCTCGGCGTCGTAGAACCACCGGCGTCCGAGCACGCCGTGCTCGCTGGTGCCGACGAGGGCGTCGTCCGCACCCTCGAGGGGTGCGCCGCGGTAGGTCATCGGGACGACGTACGTCGTGCCGTCGCCGTCGCGGACGAGCAGCACCTCGATGCCGACCTCGCCGGCGGGGTCGTCGACCCGGAAGCCGCCCGCCTTGGCGAGCACCGGCGTCCCGCTGCCGTGGT
Source organism: Kineosporiaceae bacterium (assembly GCA_035630955.1). GTDB lineage: Bacteria > Actinomycetota > Actinomycetes > Actinomycetales > Kineosporiaceae > DATKNA01. The sequence goes on along the minus strand of DASQJO010000262.1, from coordinate 2,369 downwards.
ACCAGGGCTGCTCCGGCAGCCATGCGGTGAGCAGCTCGAGCTTGCCCGGGGTCAGGGTGGTGGAGTGGATGACGGCCACGGCGTGGACTCTGCCACCCCGGTCAACCCCCCCGGCGCCTCTGCTCTTCACGTCGACGCGTGAACCGGTCGGCGAGCGGGTACCCGGTGGTCGTGACGACGCCTGACGACCTGCCCGCGGACGCCGTCGACGAGCGGGCCGGCCTGCTGCCCGAGGAGCGCGCCGTCGGCAGTGCCGATCCGCAGGCGCAGGCCGAGGAGATCCTCGCGGAGTCCGTGGACCGCACCGAGCATCCCGACCCCGACGACAGCACCCAGTCGGGACGCCGTTCCAGCGCCGACACCGTCTGATCGTTTCGGCAGGGACGCCGATCGAGCCGGAGTGGAAACTCTGGCCCAAGGGTCTTGACGTCGGCTTAACGACGATGTGTCCTCGTTGGGACGATCCGCCGTTCTCTCGACGGCGGGTCGCCGAACCGACGATCAGACCTCTATCAACGCTTCGTATAGCAATCCTCACTCTAGGTTGGCTGACCGGGGGAGTCGGCAGCACGACCGGGAGGGGTGTCAGTGAGGATCACGGTGTTCCGGCGGCGTGGCCCGTCCTCCGCGCTGCTCAAGAACTACCTGGCCCGGGCGCAGGCCATCGCGAGCGCCGGCGGGGGCAACCTCTGGCTCATCGAGCCCGCGCTGGCCCCCGAGCAGATGTCCGCCTTCACGGAGGCCGTCGCCCGGCACATCACGGCCCGCGGCATCGTCACGGGGGAGGTCGCGGTGCTCGAGGGCCGGACGTCCGCCCGCATCGCCGTCCTGGCGGCCCCCACCGTCGAGATCACCCTGCCCGCGGAGCGCGTCAGCTCGCCGTTCGCCGGTCGCTGACGGGCTCGCCGGCGAACGCGGACGCCGGGACGTCCCGCTCGCCCGCCTCGATCGCGGCCACGATGCGCTCGGCGACGGCGTCGGGGTCGAGCCCCTGCGGCAGCCGCGGCGGCACGCCGGCGATCGGCCGCGTCGCCAGCCCCGTCTCCGTGTGCGGGGGCCGGACGTCGATCAGCCGGATCCGGCTGCGTCGCAGCTCGCGGCCTGCTGCGGCGTCGAATGCGGCGAGCGCGGCCTTGCTCGCGCTGTAGGCCGCCATCCCTACAGTCGGCTGCTCGGCGACCACGGCGCTGACGTGCACGACGAAGCCCTCCCCGGACGCCGCCAGGTGCGGCACGGCCGCGCGCAGGAGCCGGACGGGTGCGAGCACGTTGAGCGCGAGGAGCCGCTCGAGCGTGGCGTCGTCGACCTCGGCGGCGGGCCCGAACGCGACGACGCCGGCCGCGAACACCACGCCGTCCAGCCGGCCGTGCCGCTCGACCGCGGCGGCGACGACGCGCGCGGCGGCGTCCGGCTCGAGCAGGTCGCCCGGGACGGCAGGTGCACCCAGCTCCGCCGCGACGGCGTCCAGCCGAGCCGAGGGCCGCGCTGATGCCGTGAGCGCGGCTCCCCGGGCCGCGAGTCGGCGCGCGATCGGCAGGCCGAGGCCGCCGGTCGCCCCGAGGACGAGCACGCTCCTGCCGGCCAGGTCGACGCTCACCCCGGCAGGCTGGCACGCCGCCGGCGCGACGGCATGCCGGAGCCCCGAGCGATGAGCGGGCACGTCGTCCGCCGTTCCGACAGTTGCGTGTCGGCGGAACGGGGAAAGCCCGCTCGTCGGCGTTGCGTAAAGGAAGCCACCACGTAGCGTGACGACGTCCGCAGCCCCGGCACGCTCAGAGGAGGTCCCGTGTTCCGCCGACGCCGGTCCGCGGGCCAGCCGCTCGCGGCGCTGCTCGACAACTACCTGGTGCGCGCCGAGGCGATCGCCGATGGCGGCGGCGGCAACCTCTGGGTCATCGAACCGACCGTGCCGCCGGACCTGCTGTCCGACTTCACCGAGGCGGTCGTCCTGCACCTGGTCGAGCACGGCGTGGACGTCGACGGCTTCACCGTGCTCGACGGCACGGCGTCCGCCCGGATCGTCGTCCTCGACGCATGGGACGACGTCGACGACGACGTCGACGAGGAGGGCGCGCCGCTGCCCGAGGTCGCCCTGCGCCCGGCCGACCGGACGCCGCCCGCTCCCCGGCGTCCCGTCCTCGAGGACGGAGCCGAGACCGACGATGACGAGGACGAGGACGAGGAGCCCTCGGACGCGGCGGCCGGCGTCGTCGACCGCGCCTACGAGAGCCGCTCCGCCAGGTAAGCGAGCGAGAGCGGGTAGCGGTAGTCGATGCCGCCGTGGCCCGCGTCGTACAGCTCGAAGTGCACGTCCTCCACGCCGATCGCGGCGAGCTCGCGGCGCACGGCCTCGGCGCCGAGATCGAGGT
>DASQJO010000261.1:0-3004 GCA_035630955.1 Kineosporiaceae bacterium | reverse complement strand
TCGGTATCGCCTCCCTCCTGCTCGTCGTGCGCACGCTGCATCTGCCGCACACCCGTCGCGACCACCGGATCGACTTCCCCGGTGCCCTCGCGCTCGTCGTCGGGCTGGTCCCGCTGCTGATCATCGCCGAGCAGGGCCGCGAGTGGGGCTGGACCAGCGTCAGCGCCTTCGTCTGCTACGCCATCGGCCTCGTCGGCATCGTCGCGTTCATCCTCGCCGAGCGGGCCTACGGCGACGAGGCGCTGCTGCCGCTACGCCTGTTCCGCGGCCGGACCTTCGGGGTCGGCTCGATGCTGAACTTCATCGTCGGCATGGGCATGTTCGGCGGCCTGGCCGCCGTCCCGCTCTACATGCAGATCGTGAAGGGCTACAGCCCGACGGCCGCGGGCCTGCTCCTGCTGCCGATGGTCGTCGGCATCATGAGCGGCACCATCTCCTCGGGTCAGCTCATCGCCCGGACCGGACGCTACATCTGGTTCCCGCGGATAGGCCTGGCGCTGCTCGTCGTGGCCATGCTGCTGCTCCACAGCCTCAGCGTGGACACCCCGATCGCCGTCGTCGACGCGTACGCGTTCCTGTTCGGGCTCGGCCTGGGCATGAACATGCAGACGCTGGTGCTGGCCATCCAGAACGCCGTGCCGCCGCAGGACATGGGCGTCGCCACCTCGTCGGCCACGTTCTTCCGTCAGATGGGCGGCACGCTGGGCACCGCCGTCTTCCTGTCCGTGCTGTTCAACGCGGTCCCGGACAGGATCCGCGCGGCCGTCGAGGGCGACTCCGCGTTCCAGACGGCCGTCCGGTCGCCGGAGTACGCGCAGCAGGCCCAGCAGCTGCAGGGCGGTGCCAACCAGGCGCTGAACGACTCGTCGTTCATCAACCACCTGCCCGACGTGCTCGCGCGTCCGTTCAAGGTCGGCTTCGCCGACGCCGCCGACCAGGTGTTCCTGCTCGGGGCGTTCGTCATCGCGGTCGCGTTCGTCATCGTGTGGTTCCTCCCGGAGGAGAAGCTCCGCACCCAGTCGGGCATCCAGGCCCGTGAGGCGCAGGAGATCGCCGCGGGCGCCGCGCTCGGCGACATGGCCGCGGGCGAGACGTCGGAGGGCGATGCGCTCGCCGGCCGCCCGAGCGGTGCCCTCCGCTCGGAGGCCGTGACGCCACGACCGGCAGCAGCCAGCGAGTAGGCAGCTCGACCACCAAGGCCGCCGTCCCCCTCCTCGGGGGCGGCGGCCTTCGCCGTGCGTGGGGCCCGGGGTCAGTCGGTGGGGGTGACGAGGGTGTACGACCAGCGGTACTCCCCGGGGTGCAGCAGGTAGTCCGCGAGGGTGTCGGGCCCGCAGGACGCCGTCCCGATGCCGCGATGGGCGGCGTCGACGTGGATCACGAGCTCGTCCCGCGGCACGAGCTCGTCGCTGTGCGTCGCCGCGGCCAGGTCCTCCGCCCGGTATCGGGTGATGCTCACCTGCCGCGGCTCGTCGAGGTGGACGACGAGGGCCGGCTCGAACACCACCGTCGGCACGCTCCCGCCGTCGGGGGTCGTCGCCGGTGACGCCTGCTCGTGCCGGCCCAGCGCGAACCACCGGACGCCGTTCCGCCCGCCGCTCTCCTGCGGCCGCACGTACGGCGTGAACAGGTGATCCAGCTCCGCGACCCCGTGTTGCGGGAGCGCCGCCGCACGCCGGTCCGGGTAGCTCTCCGCGCCGGCCCCGCCGAAATGGTGCACCACCTCGACCCCGTCGGCAGGGACCTCGAAGACGCTGCCGACCCTCGGGACGTCGTCCAGTTCCGGCGGCAGCACGGCGAGCTCCTCGACGAGGACACCGCCCTCGACGGCGGTCAGGGTCTGCACGTGCCGGACGACGTGCCCGGCGCCGGTGACGACGTCCGCGGTGACGACGACCGCACCGTCCTGCTCCTCGACGCCGACGACGCGGCGCTCGAGCCGGTCGAGGCCGAGCTCGGACCACCGGTCGGCGTAGCCGCCGATGCGGTCGTTGTCCGTCGGGGCCCGCCAGAGGGCGAGCCGTGGCGCGGCGGCGAGGGCGGGGTGGGTGAGGAGACGCTCCGCGTCGACCTGGGCGGCCTCACCCGTGACGCCGACGCCCGCGCGCCGCGGCAGGTCGCGGCCCTCGGCGCGCAGCGGAACGGCGAGCGTCGCGACGTGCGCGTCCTTCGGGGCGCGCGGGCCGTCCTCCGCGGCGTGCAGGTCGAGCAGCAGGGTGGCTTCGGCGTCGGCGTCCGCCCGCTGCTCGAAGGCGGCCAGGAGCTCGGCGGGCGCGACGAGTACCGCCGTCCCGGCCGCCGGGACCTCGGGCAGCGGCTGGGCGAAGCGCCCGACCGAACCCTGCCCGGGCGTGCCACCGGTGCCGTCGGCGTCGATGCGCCACGACGCCGTCAGCCACGAGAGGTCGCGGACGTCCTGCCGGTTCTCGAGCACGAAGCTCCCCGGAGTCCCCTCGACCGGCGTGAGGCGGACCGGAGCGGCCAGCGCCCGGTGCTCGAGCATCGCCGGCTTCGGCGTCCGATCGGGGAAGACCAGGCCGTCGGCGACGAAGTTGCCGTCGTTCGGGGTGTCCCCGAAGTCGCCGCCGTACGCCCACCGGAACCCGTCCGGCGGCAGTCCCCGGCGTCCCCCGGGCTCGGGCACGGCGCTGCCGGCCGGGCGGCCGTCGGCGACGGACTGCAGGATGCCGTGGTCCCAGAACTCCCAGATGAAGCCGCCCTGCAGCCCGGGCGTCGTCTCGAACGCGTGCCAGTAGTCGGCGAGGTTGCCGTTGCTGTTGCCCATCGCGTGCGAGTACTCGCAAAGGATCACCGGGTGCCGCTGCCCGCCCGACCGCGCGTGCGCCACGATCGACTCGATCGTCGCGTACATCGGGCACGTCACGTCGCTGGCCGTCTGGTCGCCCGTCCAGTCGAACATGATCGCGCCCTCGTAGTGGAGCGGGCGGGTCGGGTCGTAGCGCCGCACCCATCCGGCCGCGGCATCGTGGTTCGCGCCGTAGCC
>DASQJO010000260.1:0-1645 GCA_035630955.1 Kineosporiaceae bacterium | reverse complement strand
CGCCCCGGCACTCACTTCTCCCTGCGAGGGCGCGGGACAGGAGGACGGCGTGAGCGGAACCGGCGAGGCACCGGGGGGCGTGGCTCGCCCTGTCATCCCGGCGTCGGCCCAGGGGCTGCTCTTCACGGAGGATCTGCCCGTCCTCGACGAACAGGTCGGGTATCGCGGGCCCACCGCCTGCCGCGCCGCCGGCATCACCTACCGCCAGCTCGACTACTGGGCGCGCACGGGCCTCGTCGAGCCGAGCATCCGCCCGGCGACGGGCTCGGGGACCCAGCGGCTGTACAGCTTCCGCGACATCCTCGTGCTCAAGGTCGTGAAGCGACTCCTCGACACCGGCGTCTCGTTGCAGCAGATCCGCGTCGCGGTGACGCACCTGCGCGAGCGCGGCGTGGAGGACCTCGCCCAGATCACGCTCATGAGCGACGGCGCCAGCGTCTACGAGTGCACGTCGCCGGACGAGGTCATCGACCTGGTGCAGGGCGGTCAGGGCGTCTTCGGCATAGCCGTCGGGCGGGTGTGGCGCGAGGTCGAGGGCAGCCTCGCCGAGCTGCCGGGCGAGCGCCCCGGCGAGGAGCCGGGCGAGCACCCCGACGACGAACTCGCCAGCCGCCGCCGCAACCGCGCCACCGGCTGAGGCCTTCCCACACGCTGATCATGCACAGCGGTCCGGTCATGGCTCGTCCATGGCCGGACCGGTTCGCATGATCAGCGCCAGTGATGACGGGGGCGGGACGGCGCGGTAGCCGCGGCAGGGGACAATCGTCCGTGTGAGCAGCGCGGAGATTCTCGAGATCATCGGCGGCCTGGTCGTCGTGCTGGCGGGGGGCGGCGCCGCCGTCCTGGTCGGACGCCGCCGGCGCGAGGCGCCGCCGGAGGAGCGACGGCCGCAGCCCGGCGTCGACTACACGCCGGGCGTCGGCGACGACGCGGAGGTGCCCCGTGACTCCGCGACCCGCACGCTCGAGCACGTCGAGCTGCCCGGCGATCCCGTCCTCGTCGAGGAACCGCCGAGCGCCGCCACCGCGCCGTCCGTCGAGCGCCCCGAACCCGTCGCGGGCCGGCTGACCCGGCTGCGCGCCCGGCTCGCCCGCTCGAACACCTCGCTGGGCCAGGGGCTGCTCGCCCTGCTGACCCGCGACCACCTCGACGAGAACACCTGGGACGAGATCGAGGAGACCCTGCTCGTCGCCGACGTCGGCGTGGAGCCCACGACGGAGATCGTCGAGCGGCTCCGCAAGGACGTCGCCGTCCACGGCGTGCGGACGCCCGAGGAGGTCCGCTCGATGCTCCGGCGCGAGCTCATCGAGGCGCTCGACCCCTCGATGGACCGCGAGCTCAACGTCAGCCGGCACGACGGCCGCCCGGCGATCGTGCTCGTCGTCGGCGTGAACGGCACCGGCAAGACGACGACGGTGGGCAAGCTCGCGCGCGTGCTCGTCGCCGAGGACAAGGACGTCCTCCTCGGCGCCGCCGACACCTTCCGCGCGGCGGCCGCCGACCAGCTGCAGACGTGGGGCGAGCGGGTCGGCGTCCCGACCGTGCGCAGCGACCGGGACGGCGCCGACCCCGCGGCCGTCGCGTTCCAGGCGGTCAAGGAGGGCATCGAGGGCGAGGCGGACGTCGTCCTCGTCGACACCGCCGG
>DASQJO010000259.1:0-3223 GCA_035630955.1 Kineosporiaceae bacterium | reverse complement strand
TCTGCGCCGCGACCGGCGCCGGCACCATCTCCAGGACGACCGCGAACGCGCCTGCCGCCTCGAGCGCCAGCGCGTCATCGATCAGGCGAGCCGCCGCGTCATCCCCGCGGCCCTGCACCCGGTAGCCGCCGATGGCGTGCTCGGCCTGGGGGGTGAAGCCGATGTGCGCCATCACCGGGATTCCCGCGCCGACGATCCGCTCGACGCTGGCCGCCACACGCGCGCCGCCCTCGAGCTTGACGGCGTGCGCGAGCCCCTCCTTCATCATCCGCACGCTGGTCGCGAGGGCCTGGTCGGGCCCGGACTGGTAGGAGCCGAAGGGCAGGTCGGCGACAACGAGCGTGCGGCGCGCGCTGCGCGTGACCGCGCGGACCAGAGGCAGCAGCTCGTCGACGGTGACCGGCACGGTCGTCTCGTAGCCCAGCACGTTGTTCGCCGCGGAATCGCCGACCAGCAGGACGGGGATGCCGGCCTCCTCGAACACGGCGGCCGCGTACTGGTCGTAGGCCGTGAGCATGGCGAACCGCTCGCCGCGCTCCTTCATCTGCCGCAGGTGGTGCACGCGGGTGCGGCGCGGCGGGGGAGCGGCCCCGGGAGCGGCCGCGTCGCCGGGGGCCGGGCCGGCGCCGTACGGGGCGGGCTCTTCGCTCACAACTGCTCCTCCTCGCGGGCCTCGCGCGTCTGCGGGACCTCGACCTCGGGCCCGTCGCCGGACCGGTGCTCACGCCATCTCGTGGTGATGGGCAGCCGCCGGTCCCGGCCGAAGGCCACCGGCGACGTCTTCGGCCCCGGCGCCGACTGCCGGCGCTTCCACTCGGCGCGGTCGACCATCGTCACCACGCTGTCGATCATCTCGGGGGGGAAGCCGTCCGCGAGCAGCTCCGAGCGCCCGTGCGCCTGCTCGACGTAGCGTTCGAGCAGCGGGTCGAGCCGCTCGTACGGCGGCAGCGTGTCCTGGTCGGTCTGGCCGGGCCGCAGCTCCGCCGACGGCGCCTTGGTGATCGTGTTCTCCGGGATCGGCGGCGTCTCGCCGCGCCGTTCGGCCTCGGCGTTGCGCCAGCGCGCGAGCTCCCAGACGAGGGTCTTGGGCACGTCCTTGACGGGGTTGAAACCGCCGACGGAGTCCCCGTAGATCGTGGAGTAGCCGACGGCGAGCTCGCTCTTGTTGCCCGTCGTCAGCACCAGGTGGCCCTCCTGGTTGGAGATCCCCATGAGGATCACGCCCCGGACGCGGGCCTGCAGGTTCTCCTCGGCGACGCCGGTGAGGCCGAGCGCGTCGAGGAACGCCTGGACCATCGGGGCGATGGGCACGCTGCGGTAGTCGAGGCCGGTGCGCTTGGCGAGCTCCGCGGCGTCGTCCCGCGAGTGCTCGCTGGAGTAGCTGCTGGGCATCGAGATGCCCACGACGTTCCCGGCGCCGATGGCGTCGCAGGCGATCACGGCGACCAGCGTCGAGTCGATGCCGCCGGACAGCCCGAGGATCACCGACCGGAAACCGTTCTTGCGCACGTAGTCGCGCAGACCGAGGACGACGGCGCGGTAGATCTCGGCGGGGGTGGACGGCAGCGGCGAGGCGACGGTGCCCGGCGCCGGCTCGTACGCGGGGACCGGCTGCTCGCTCAGGACGACGTGCCGGACGCCCTCGACCTTCGGCGGATTGTCGTGGGCCGCGTCGAGGGGCAGGTCGAGGTCGACGACGAGCAGCGCCTCCTCGAACTGCGGACCGCGGGCGAGCACCGTGCCGTCGGCGGCGACGACGATGGAGTCGCCGTCGAAGACGAGGTCGTCCTGCCCGCCGACCATGTTGACGTAGGCCAGGGTGCAACCGGCCTCCGCGGCGCGGTCGGTGGCGAGCTCGCGGCGGACGTCGTCCTTGTCGCGCTCGTAGGGGGAGCCGTTGACGACGAGCAGCAGCTCCGCACCGGCCCGCCGGACGAGTGCCACGGGGCCGCCGTCCTGCCAGATGTCCTCGCAGATGACGATCGCGACGTCGACACCGTTCACCCGGACGACGGTGAGGTCTCGCCCGGGCGTGAAGATCCGGAACTCGTCGAAGACGCCGTAGTTGGGCAGGTGGTGCTTGGCGTAGTGGGCCACGATCCGGCCGTGGTGCAGGACGGCGGCGGAGTTCTGCGGCGCCCCCTTCGGGACGAAGACGTCGCGGCGCTCCACGACGTTGTGCTCCGTGGGATCGACCCGGTCGAGGTAGCCGACGACGACGGGGAGGTCGCCGAGACCGTCGGCGTCCAGGTCGCGGGCGAGCTGCTCGACCGCCGCGCGGCTGGCGTCGACGAAGCTCGAGCGGAGCGCGAGGTCCTCGACGGGATAGCCGGTGAGGTGCATCTCCGGGAAGGCGACGAGGTGCGCCCCGGCGTCCCGCGCCCTTGCCGCCCACTGCCGCACGCTGGCGGCGTTGCCGTCGAGGTCGCCGACGGTGGAGTCGACCTGGGCGAGCGCGAGCCGCAGCTGGGGCATGACCCGAGGGTAGTTCCGCCCGCCGACACGTCGATCGGGACGGTCCTCACGCCGGCCTCGGCGTCACCACCAGGGTCTGCACCCCTCGGCCGACGCGGCCGCGTTCGTCCCAGAGCGAGGACGCCGCGAGCCCCGTCCCGCTCTCCTCGTAGCGGCTGGCTGCGTCGAGGAGGACCCACTCCCCGACGAGCGGGCGGGACAGGTGGACGTCGAGGTCGATGTTGACGAAGGACCAGGCGTTCCAGTCCAGGCCGGAGGAGACGCCGTTGCCGGAGTCGGCGGAGAGGACGGCGCGCTGCAGCCCGCTCGGCTCCTCGCCGGGGACGACGGGGATGAGGGCGCGGGTCCACACGGTCGCGGGCCCCGCTCCGAGGGGGTCGCCGGCGAGCGTGCGCCACTCGAGGGCGCGGGCGTAGGGGAAGGTCCAGCCGGTCATCGGCGTGGCCCGGTCGGGGCTCGGGACGTCGGCGGGCGGCTGCTGGTCGAGCGCGGGCGTCGGCTCGTCGACGAGGCGGACGTGCCAGACCCGGGCCTGCAGCACCGAGCGGCCGCCGGCCTCGAGCACGGCCTCGGTGAGCGCGATGCGCCGCCCGGCGCGGACGACGCGCGCCACGACCTCGACGGGCCCGACGGGGACCGGCGACAGGAAGTCGACGCTCGCCCGCAACGCCACCATCCCCTCGCCGGCGGCCTGCTCGCACGCGCGCACGAGCAGCGCCGACGGCGGCCCACCGTGCATCAGCTCGGG
>DASQJO010000258.1:0-8496 GCA_035630955.1 Kineosporiaceae bacterium | reverse complement strand
TCGGCGTCGACCGACACGTAGTTCTGGCCGTGCGGGTTGTAGATCTTCGCGGTCGCGAAGAAGGCGTCGATGCCGAAGGTGCGGGCCTCGTCCGGGATGATCGGCACGACGCGGGGGCCGAACTCCTTGTCGCGCATGAGGTCCTTGAGCAGGCGGACGAAGGCCATCGTCGTGGCCACGGGCTGCTTGCCCGAGCCGCGCTTGGCGACGTCGTAGCTGCCCGCCTCGGGGAGCTTGACGGACTCGCCGGCGACGCGGCGCTGCGGCACTGGCCCGCCGAGGCGGCGGCGCCGCTCGCGCAGGTACTCGATGATCTCGTCGCCGTCGCCCGGGTGGTAGTAGGGCGGCAGATAGGGGTCGGCGTCGAGCTGGGCGTCGCTGATCGGGATGCGCAGCCCGTCGCGCAGGAGCTTGAGGTCCTCCAGCGTCAGCTTCTTCATCTGGTGGGTGGCGTTGCGGCCGGCGAAGTGCGGGCCGAGCGCGTAGCCCTTGATCGTCTTCGCGAGGATCACCGTGGGCTGGCCGGTGTGCTCCATCGCCGCCTTGTAGGCGGCGTAGACCTTGCGGTAGTCGTGGCCGCCGCGCTTGAGCCGCCAGATGTCGTCGTCCGACATGCCCTCGACCATCGCGCGGGTGCGCGCGTCGCGGCCGAAGAAGTGCTCGCGGATGAACGCGCCGTTCTCCGCGCGGTACGTCTGGTAGTCGCCGTCCGGGGTGACGTTCATGAGGTTGACCAGCGCGTGGTCCCGGTCGGCCGCCAGCAGCGGGTCCCACTCGCGGCCCCAGACGACCTTGATGACGTTCCAGCCGGCCCCCCGGAAGAACGCCTCGAGCTCCTGGATGATCTTGCCGTTGCCTCGCACCGGTCCGTCGAGCCGCTGCAGGTTGCAGTTGACGACGAAGGTGAGGTTGTCGAGCTCCTCGCCCGCCGCGAGCTGGAGCGCACCGCGCGACTCGACCTCGTCCATCTCGCCGTCGCCGAGGAACGCCCACACGTGCTGCTCGGAGGTGTCGCGGATGCCGCGCGCGTGCAGGTACTTGTTGAACTGCGCCTGGTAGATGGCGTTGATCGGGCCGAGGCCCATCGAGACGGTGGGGAACTCCCAGTAGTCAGGCATGAGGCGCGGATGCGGGTAGGAGGGCAGGCCGCCGCTGGGGTGCGACTTCTCCTGCCGGAACCCGTCGAGCTGGTCGGCGGTCAGCCGGCCCTCCAGGAACGAGCGCGCGTAGATGCCGGGGGAGGCGTGACCCTGCAGGTAGACCTGGTCGCCCCCGCCGGGGGAGTCCTTGCCGCGGAAGAAGTGGTTGAAGCCGACCTCGTAGAGCGTCGCCGAGGAGGCGTACGTCGAGATGTGGCCGCCCACGCTGATGCCCGGGCGCTGCGCCCGGTGCACCATGATCGCCGCGTTCCACCGTATCCAGGCCCGGTAGCGCCGCTCGACCTCCTCGTCGCCCGGGAACCAGGGCTCCGCCTCCGGCGGGATGGTGTTGACGTAGTCCGTCGACGCCAGGCTGGGGACGCCGACCCCGCGCTCACGCGCCCGCTGCAGGAGGGCGAGCATCAGGTAGCGGGCGCGGGTGCGCCCCCGCTCGTCCACGGCCCCGTCGAGGGACTCGAGCCACTCGCGGGTCTCCTCGGGGTCGATGTCCGGCAGCCGGCTGGGCAGGCCGTTGAGGATGGGCCCGGTGTCCTCGCGTGCGACCACTGCACGATCCCTTCGTCGTACCCGCTTCTGGTGCGCAGGTGTCCCTTCCCATCCTCCCTGCCCCCGCGGCTCACGTCACATCTGGCCCCCTCCGCAGCGGTGGCATGATGCCTCCTCGCGCAGGACACGCTCCGGTCGACTGTTGCGCTGACTGTTGCGCTCCGGGCCTGCGGTGCAGTCAACTAGCGGGCACGGGGCGCGCGGGCCAGGTGCTCGCGGGAGATGTCGAGGCGACGTTCGAGCGATGGAGGGCACTGAGGTGGGCGCGACCGCGGAGTCCGCGGCCAATCGGATGGCAGATCAATCGGCCGGCTCGCTCGCCGTCCGGCTCGGATTCCGGGCGGGGCAGGCCGTGCAGGAGTTCGGGTACGACGACGACGTCGACGAGGGCCTGCGTTCGGCCGTCCAGGAGCTCACGGGCACGGAGCTCGCCGACGAGGACGCACAGGACGTCGTGGACGCCGCCATCTTCTGGTGGCGCGAGGACGACGGCGACCTCGTGGACGCCCTCGTCGACGCGCTGACGAACCTCGCCGACGGCGGCGTCATCTGGCTCCTGACGCCCAAGTCCGGCCGGCCGGGCCACGTCGAGCCCTCGGAGATCGAGGACGCCGCGCCGACGGCGGGGCTGCACGCGACCAGCACCATCAGCGCGTGCCGGGACTGGACCGGCACCCGCCTCGCCACCCCCAAGGGCGGCCGGCGCTAGAGCGGCGCCGGAAACCTGCTGCAAGACTGGTCGCCATGACGCCCGAGATCGGCTCTCTCGCGCCCGGCTTCGCCCTCAAGGACCAGCACGGCCAGGTCGTGCGGCTCGCCGACTTCGCGGGGGACCGGAACGTCGCCCTCGTCTTCTATCCCTTCGCGTTCTCCCGGGTCTGCACCGGCGAGCTGTGCGAGCTGCGTGACAACATCGCGATGTTCGAGGACGCGAACGTCCAGCTCGTCGGCATCTCCTGCGACCCGGTGCACGCCCAGCGCGCGTGGTCGGAGCAGGAGAAGTACGAGTTCCCGCTGCTGTCGGACTTCTGGCCGCACGGGGAGGTGGCCCGCGCCTACGGCGTCTTCGACGAGCGCATCGGGTTCGCGGTCCGCGGCACGTTCCTCGTCGACACGGCCGGCGTCCTGCGCTGGAGCGTCGTCAACGGGCCCGGCGAGGCGCGCCCGCTGTCGGCGTACCGGGAGGCGGTCGCCCGGCTGGCGTGACGTCGTGCGGAACGAGGGCCTGTAGCTCAGTTGGTAGAGCACCGCGCTTACACCGCGGGTGTCGTCGGTTCGAGTCCGGCCGGGCCCACAGACATTTCCGGTCAATCACAGCAACCGGTAGCTCTGGGTAATCGAGGCATAGCGAAGAGTTTACGTTTGCATGCTGCAGCGGCAACGGGCCGACTATCGTCGTGCGCGTGACGAGCGAAACCGGCACGGCGACCCTGGCCCAGGTCGTCCACGTGCTCGAGCAGATGTACGACCCCGCGTGGGCGCGGGACTGGGACGCCGTCGGGCTCGTCTGCGGTGACCCCTCGGCACCGGTCCGGCGCGTGCTGCTCGCCGTCGATCCGGTGGAGGTCGTCGTCGACGAGGCGGTCGCGTGGCACGCCGACCTCCTGCTCACCCACCACCCGCTGCTCCTGCGCGGCGTGCACGGCGTGGCCGCCACGACCTTCAAGGGCCGCGTGATCCACCGGCTCATCCGGTCCGGCTGCGGGCTCTACACGGCGCACACCAACGCGGACGTCGCCGCTCCCGGCGTCTCGGACGCGCTCGCCCGGGTGCTCGGTCTCACCGATCTCGAGCCGCTCGCCGCGGACGCCGCCGACCCGGTCGACAAGCTCGTCACCTTCGTGCCCGAGGGGGACGTCGACAAGGTGGTCGACGCCCTCACCGCGGCCGGCGCCGGCGACATCGGCGAGTACGCCCGCTGTGCGTTCACGTCGGCCGGTACGGGCACCTTCACCCCGGGCTCGGGCGCCCGGCCGACCGTGGGGGAGATCGGCCGGCGCAACGACGTCCCCGAGCAGCGCGTGGAGATGGTGCTGCCGCGGGCCCGCCGGGCGGCCGTCGTCGCCGCCCTGCGCCAGGCGCACCCGTACGAGGAGCCCGCCTTCGACCTCTACGAGCTCGCGTCGTGGTCCGGCCCGCGCGGCATCGGCCGGGTCGGGCGGCTCGCGAACCCGACGACGCTGCGGGAGTTCGCGATGCTCGTCGCCGAGGCGCTGCCCGGCTCGGCGCAGGGTGTCCGGGTCGCGGGCGACCCGATGGGCGAGGTCTCGCGCGTGGCCGTCTGCGGCGGCGCCGGGGACGGCCTGCTGGACGCCGTGCGCGCCAGCGGTGCCGACGTCTTCGTCACCGCCGACCTGCGGCACCACGTGGCCAGCGAGGCCCGGGAGGCCGCCGGGGAGAACGGGCCCTACCTCGTCGACGTCGCGCACTGGACGAGCGAGTGGCCCTGGCTGGCCGGCGTCGCCAACCGGCTCGAGGGCGCACTGGAGGCCGCCGGAACGCCGGTCGAGGTGCACGTCTCCGTCAAGTGCACGGACCCGTGGACCTTCCGCGTGCCCAGCCCGGGAGGCGTCGTCCGCTGAGCCCGGGGGTCGACGCCCGGCGTCGGGCGTCGGTCGTGCGCGGTCCCGTTAGTGTGGTGCCTCCTCGGCCGTTCCCCTTCCGGAGGTGCTCGACGTGGTGACCGCGGCTCCGCAGGACCAGTGGCGGCTGCTCGACGTCCAGGCGCACGACACCCGGCTCTCGCAGCTCGCCCACCGCCGCCGCACGCTCCCCGAGCACGCCGAGGTCGAGCGCCTCACCCAGCGCCGCCGCGCCCTCGCCGACGAGATCGTCGCCGCCTCGACCGCCACCTCGGACCTGCGCCGCGAGCTGAGCAAGGCCGAGGCGGACGTGGAGCAGGTGCGGGCCCGCGTGACGCGGAACCGGGCACGGCTCGAGGCGGGGCAGGGCAGCGCCAAGGACCTGCAGGCGATGCAGCACGAGCTGGGCACGCTCGGGGAGCGGCAGAGCGTGCTCGAGGACGCCGAGCTCGAGGTCATGGAGCGCCTCGAGGGCGCCGAGGGCCGCCTCGCCGAGCTCGAGGAGCAGGCCCGCGGCGCGGACGCCGAGGTCGACGAGGTCACCCGCCGCCGCGACGCCGAGCTCGAGCGCATCGACGCCGAGGTCGTCACCGAGCAGAACGCGCGGGCCGACGCCGTCGCCGGCGTCCCCGGCGAGCTCCTCGCGCTCTACGAGAAGATCCGCGACGCGAGCGGCGGCGTCGGCGCGGCCCGGCTCTACCAGCGCCGGTGCGAGGGCTGCCGGCTCGAGCTGACCCCGATCGACCTCGGACGGTTCGGCGCGGCCGGCGAGGACGCGGTGCTGCGCTGCGAGGAGTGCGGCCGGATCCTCGTCCGGACCCCGGACTCGGGGCTGTGACTCCTCCCCGACAGCGCCGGTTCGTCGTCGAGGCCGACGGCGGCTCGCGGGGCAACCCCGGGCCGGCGGGGTACGGGGCGGTGGTCCGGGACGCCGACAGCGGCGAGGTGCTCGCCGAGGTCTTCGACGCCATCGGGGTCGCCACCAACAACGTCGCCGAGTACCGCGGGCTGGTCGCCGGACTCCGCGCCGCCGCGGCGATCGACCCCGGGGCATCGGTCGAGGTCCGCATGGACTCCCGGCTCGTCGTCGAGCAGATGTCGGGGCGCTGGCAGGTCAAGCACGAGGACATGCGCCGGCTCGCGGCGCAGGCCCGCGCCGTCTTCCCGGCCGAGCGGGTGCGCTACACCTGGGTGCCGCGGGCGCAGAACGCGCACGCCGACCGCCTGGCCAACGCCGCGATGGACGCCGCCGCCGACACCTCCCCCTCTCCTGCGCGTGATCATGCAAACCGTTCCGATCATGCAAACCGGCCCGATCATGAAGCGGCGCCGCGTGCCTCCGTGCCCGCGCGCGAGGGCGAGCCCACGATGCTGCTCCTCGCCCGGCACGGGCGCACGGCCGACACCCTGCGCGGCGCGTTCGCCGGCCGGGACGGCGCCGACCCGCCGCTGTCGCCGGAGGGTGAGGCCGACGCCGCCCGGCTCGCCGGCGTCCTGCACCGGCTGGGGACGCCGGCCTCCCCGCTCCCCGGCCTGCCGGCCGTCGACGCCGTGGTCGCCAGCCCGCTGCTCCGCGCGCAGGGGACGGCGAAGGTGGCGGCCGAGCGCCTGGGCCTGGACGTGGCCACGGACGCGGACTGGGCCGAGGCGGGCTTCGGGTCCTGGGAGGGGCTCACGTACGCCGACATCGCCCGGATGGACGCCGACGCGCTCGGCGCCTGGTACGGCGACCCGGCCGCAGCCCCGCCCGGTGGCGAGTCGTTCGACGACCTCGCGGTCCGGGTGCGCGCCGCCCGGGAGCGTGCCGTCGCCGCGCACCTCGGCGGCGCGGTGCTCGTCGTCGCGCACGGGGGTCCGATCCGGGTCGTCGTCCGCGAGGCGCTCGACGCCGGGCCCGCCACGCTCTGGCGGCTCCGGGTGACGCCGGCGGCGCTCACCGCCGTCCGGTTCTGGCCGGACGGCGGCGTCGAGGTGGTGACCGTCAATGCCGACGTCCAGCTCGACGGCTGAGGCACCCGCGGCGGTCGCGGCGCAGCCCGTGTCCCGCCGCAGCCGGCGGCCCTCGCCCGAGATCCTGGCCGTCGTCGGGTTCTGGCTCGCGACGCGCGCCGCCCTCGTCGTCTTCACCGTGATGGCGTGCTGGTTGCTGCGGGTGGACGGTGGAGGCCGGCTGAGCGGCCCGACCCGCTGGTTCCTCGAGCGGTTCACGTGGTGGGACTCGTTCCACTTCCTGCGGATCGTCGACCGCGGCTACCTCGCGCTCCCCGTCGGCGGCGGCGACCAGGCCTTCTTCCCGGGCTACCCGCTCGCGGTCGCCGCCGTCCGGCCGCTGGCGGGCGGGAACGCCGCGATGGCCGGCTTCGTCGTCTCGGTCGTCGCCGGCACCGTGGCGGCCGCCGTCCTGTGGCACCTCGGCCGCCTCACGACCGGGACGCCGAGGGGCGGGTGGCTCGCCGTGACGGTGCTCGCGGTCGCGCCGTACGGGTTCTTCCTGGTCACCGTCTACAGCGAGGCGCTCTTCCTGGCGTGCGCGTTCGGGGCGTGGGCCGCGGGCCTGACCCGCCGCTGGTGGCTCGCCGGCGTGCTCGTCGCGCTGGCGTCGCTGGTGCGGATCAACGGGCTCTTCCTCGCCGTGGCCCTCGGCGTCCTGTACCTGACGCAGCACCGGCGCCGGCTCCGGCCCGACGTCCTGGCGCTCGCGCTGCCGCTGGTCGCCGTCGGGGGCTTCTTCGCCTACCTCCGGCTGCGCACCGGCAGCTGGAACGCCTGGCAGGATGCTCAGGACCTCGGCTGGCACCGCGGCCTGGCCGCGCCCTGGACGGGACTGGCGAACGGGTGGCACAGCGCGCGGACCGCCGGCTCGGCGGACCTGGTGATCTCGCGGTGGGCCGACCTCGTCGTGACGGTGGCCGGCATCGCGCTGGTCGTCGTCCTGGCGGTGCTGCGTCGCTGGCCCGAGACGGTGTTCGTGCTGCTCAACGTCGCCGTGCTGGCGTGCTCGACGACGCTGATCTCGGCGCCGCGGTACGCGCTCATGTGGTTCCCGGCGTACCTGCTCGTCGCCGAGCTCGGCGTCCGCGATCGGTGGCGCCGGCTGACGCCGACGGTCGTCATCGCGTGCCTGCCGTTGCTCGGCGTCGTCGCGCTGTCCTTCGCGTCGCACCAGTGGACGGCCTGACGCGACCCATCGCGGCACTACGAGGCGAAGGCCTGTTCGAGGATGTCGAGGCCCTCGGTGAGCAGCGTCTCCGGGATCACCAGCGGCGGGAGGAAGCGCAGGACGTTCCCGTAGGTCCCGCAGGTCAGCGTGACGAGGCCGGCCGCGTGGCAGGCCGCGCTGACCCGGGCGGTGCGCTCGGCGTCGGGCGCGATGGTGCCGGGCAGGACGATCTCGACCGCGAGCATCGCGCCACGGCCACGGATGTCGCCGATCTCCGGGTGCTTCGCCGCCAGGTCGCGCAGCCGCGGCAGCATGATCTCCTCGATGCGCCGGGCCTTCGCGGGCAGGTCCTCCTGCTCGATCGTGGCGATCGCGCCGAGCGCGGCGGCGCAGGCGACCGGGTTGCCGCCGTACGTGCCGCCGAGGCCGCCGGAGTGCACGGAGTCCATGATCTCGGCGCGTCCCGTGACACCCGCCAGCGGCATCCCCCCGGCGATGCCCTTCGCGGTGGTGATGAGGTCCGGGACGACGCCTTCGTGGTCGCACGCGAACATGTCGCCGGTGCGGGCGAACCCGCTCTGGATCTCGTCCGCGACGAAGATCACGCCGTTCGCGGTGCACCACTCCGCGAGCGCGGTGACGAACCCGGGGGCCGGGACGACGAAGCCGCCCTCGCCCTGGACCGGTTCGAGAACGACGGCCGCGAGCCGGTTCGCGCCGACCTGCTTCTCGAGCATGGTGATGGCGCGCACGGCGGCGGCCCCGCCGTCGATCTCCACGGGCTCGCGGAACGGGTACGACATCGGCACCCGGTAGATCTCGCCGGCGAACGGCCCGAAGCCGTCCTTGTACGGCATGTTCTTCGCCGTCATGGCCATCGTCAGGTTGGTGCGGCCGTGGTAGGCGTGGTCGAAGACGGCCACGGCGTCCCGCCCGGTGTACCGGCGCGCGATCTTGACCGCGTTCTCCACGGCCTCAGCGCCCGAGTTGAACAGCGCGGACCGCTTCTCGTGATCGCCGGGGGTCAGCCGGTTGAGCGCTTCGCACA
>DASQJO010000257.1:0-5550 GCA_035630955.1 Kineosporiaceae bacterium | reverse complement strand
GACACCGGCGCCCGGCAGGCGGTCGAGGCCGCGGGGCTGGAGTACCGGGCGGTCTACGGGCTGGCGGACCTCGGGGTCTGACCGCGCCGCTCCCGCAGCCGCCGGCGGGCCCACCCGGCGAGCGGGACGAGGATCGACGCCGCGATCGCGACGCCGGCGATCGCCAGCGCGAGCCGGTTCAGCCACGGCACGTCGTGGGCGAGGTAGCCGAGCACGACCAGGCCCGCGCCCCAGATCGCCGCGCCCACCAGCGTCGCCGAGGCGAACGCCGTCCGGCGCATGCCCGCGACGCCGGCGGCCACGGGCGTGAACGTCCGCGCCCAGGGGATGAACCGCGCGACGACCACCGCGAGCCAGCCGTAGCGCTCGTAGAACCGTTCGGCCCGCTCGACGTGCCGGGCCGCGCGGCCCGCACGCGCGAGCAGCCAGGGGCGCCCGAACCGGCGTCCGGTCCAGTAGCCGACGGCGTTGCCCGCGGCGGCGCAGACGAACGCACCGACGGCGAGCAGCGGCAGCGACAGCGGCGAGCCGGGCTCGGCGGCGAGCAGCCCGGCGGCGAAGAGGACGGAGTCCCCCGGCAGCAGGAACCCGACCACCAGGCCGGACTCCACGAAGATCATCGCGAACAGCGTCGCGTAGACCGCCGGCGCGGGCAGCCCGGCGAGATCTCCCGAGAAGGGCAGGGTCAGCGCTCCGCCCGCTCCGGCTGCTCCACCTGCGGCGGCTGTGCCTTCTGAGCCGCGCGACGCCGGCGGCGGCGCCACGCGTCGAGGAGGATCGGCGTCACCGAGAGCAGGACGACGCCGACGATCACGACCTCGGCGATGGCGAAGATGACGTCCACGTTGTCGCGGACGAACTGCACCGAGCCGAGCCAGTACCCGAGCAGGGTGACGCCGCCGGCCCACAGGACGGCGCCTATGCCGCTGTAGGTGAGGTAGCGGCGGCGGTCCATCCGGGCGACGCCGGCCGTGACGGTGATGAAGGTCCGCACGATCGGCACGAACCGCGCGACCAGCACGGCGGCCGGACCCCAGCGTTCGAAGAAGGCCGCGGCGCGCTCGACGTTCTCGTGCTTGAACAGGGGGGAGTCGTCACGCTTGAAGATCGCGGGGCCGACGGCGTGGCCGATCTCGTAGCCGACGACGTTCCCGACGAACGCCGCGACGGCGAGCAGCAGCGCGGCCTCCCAGATCGGGGTCGCGACGACGCCGGTCCCGACGAGCAGCCCCATCGTGAACAGCAGCGTGTCGCCGGGGAGGAAGAACCCGATGAGCAGGCCGCACTCGGCGAAGAGGATGGCCGCGGCGATCCACGGCGCCGCGGTCCCGAAGGCGTCGAGGTGTCGCGGATCGAGCCAGGACGGGCCCAGCGCGGGTGCGGCGGCGAGTGCCGCGGGCGCGGCCACGATCGAGGTCACCGGTCCAGGGTACGGGGGTCCGCCTACGGTGCTCCTGTGCAGGAGCCCAGCGTCGGCGTGGGGCCGTGGCCCGGGCCGTGGCCGGACGATGCCCGCTACGACCCCGAGCTGCTCCGCGACGGCGACCGCCGCAACGTCGTCGACCGCTACCGCTACTGGACGGTCGAGGCCATCCGCGCCGACCTCGCGGCGCGCGCCCATCCCTTCCACGTCGCCATCGAGAACCTGGCGCACGACTTCAACATCGGGTCCGTGGTCCGGACGGCGAACGCGTTCAACGCGGCCGCCGTGCACGTCGTCGGGCGCCGCCGCTGGAACCGCCGGGGTGCGATGGTCACCGACCGGTACCTCGACGTCGTCCACCACCCGGACGCCGGTGCGCTCGCCACCTGGGCCGCGAGACAGCCCGAGGGACCGCTCCCGCTGATCGGCGTCGACAACCCGCCCGGTGCGGTCCCGCTGGAGACGTTCCCGCTGCCCCGGAGGTGCGTGCTCGTCTTCGGACAGGAGTCGGCGGGGCTGAGTCCCGCGGCGGCGGACGCCTGCGAGGTGGTGGTGGCGGTGGCGCAGTTCGGCTCGACGCGGTCGATCAACGTCGGCGCCGCCGCGGCGATCGCGATGCACGCCTGGATCCGCGAGCACGCGCTGACGGGCCAGGGGAGCGGGACAGGTACCGTCCCGTCATGAACCACTCCGGCGACCTCCCGAGCGCCTGATGGACCGCGTGGTCGTCGTCGGGGCGGACGCCGCGGGCATGTCCGCCGCCCACCAGGCGCTGCGCACCGCCCGGGCACGCGGCCGGGAGCTCCGGGTGGTCGTCGTCGACAGCGGCGTGCACACCTCCTACTCCGCCTGCGGCATCCCGTACTGGATCGCCGGCGACCTCGACGGCGCGGACCGGCTCGTCGCGCGCACCGCCGCCCAGCACGTGGCGTCCGGCATCGACCTCCGCCTCCGGACCACGGCCGTCGGGCTCGACCTCGCCGCCGGCACCCTCGAGGTGCGCGGCGCCGACGGCCGGACCGAGCGGCTGGGCTACGACGAGCTGGTCCTCGCGACCGGCGCGCACCCGCGCGTGCCCGACTGGGCGCTCGCGCCGGACGGGAGCTGCGCGCGCGGCGTCCGGCCCGTGAAGACCCTCGACGACGGCGCCGCTTGGATAGACGAGCTGCGGACCCGCGAGCCGCGACGGGCGGTCGTCGTGGGAGGCGGCTACATAGGGATAGAGACGGCGGAGGCGTTCGTCCGGCGCGGCCTGCGGACGACCCTGGTGACCAAGCGGGAGGTCATGGGCACGCTCGACCCCGACATGGGCGGCCGAGTCCGCGAGGGGATGACGAGCGGCGGCGTCGAGGTCGTCTGCAGCGAGGAGGTCGACGGCCTCGAGTTCGGCGCGGACGGCGCCGTCGCCGGCGTCCGCTCCGGGGACGACGTCTTCCCGGGGGACGTCGTCGCGCTCGGCCTCGGCGTCACCCCCGCGACGGAGCTGGCGAAGGACGCCGGTCTGCCGCTCGGCGCGTTCGGCGGCCTGCTCCCCGACGAGCGCCAGCGGGTCGCCGACGGGGTGTGGGCCGCGGGCGACTGCTGCGAGTCGGTCGAGCGGCTCGCCGGGCACCGCGTCTACGTGCCGCTGGGCACGCACGCGAACAAGCAGGGCCGCGTCGCGGGCGAGAACCTCGCGGGCGGCGACGCCACGTTCGGCGGCGTCCTCGGCACCGCGATCACGCAGTTCGTCGCCGGCGGGGCCCACGTCGAGGTCGGGCGGACGGGCCCGACGACCGAGCAGGCGACGATCGGCGGCCAGCGCCTCGTCTCGCTGGTCACCGAGTCCACCACGACGTCCGGTTACATGCCGCAGGCCCGGCCGATCGCGGTCAAGGTCCTCGCGCGGCCGGACGGGCGGCTGGTCGGCGTCCAGATCGTCGGCGGTCCCGGCTCCGCCAAGCGGATCGACACCGCTGCCGCGGCGCTCTGGTTCCGGGCCCGGGTCCAGGACGTCGCCGGCATGGACCTCTCCTACGCCCCGCCGTTCTCGCCGGTCTGGGACCCGGTGCAGATCGCCTGCCGCCGCCTCGCCGACCGGCTCGTCGCACCCGTGGTGGACCAGACCTAGGGACGTGGAAGGATTCGGCCATGCCGATCGCGACCCCCGAGGCCTACGCCGAGATGCTCGACACCGCGAAGGCGCGCTCCTTCGCGTACCCCGCCATCAATGTGACGTCGTCGCAGACGCTGAACGCGGCGCTGCGCGGGTTCGCCGACGCGGAGAGCGACGGCATCGTCCAGGTCTCCACCGGCGGCGCGGAGTACCTGTCGGGCCCGGGCGTCAAGGACATGGTGACGGGTGCGGCGGCGCTGGCCGCGTACGCGCACGAGGTCGCGAAGAAGTACCCGGTCAACATCGCGCTGCACACCGACCACTGCCCCCAGGACAAGCTCGACAGCTACGTCCGGCCGCTGCTCGCGATCAGCCGTGAGCGGGTCGCGGCGGGCGGTGCCCCGCTGTTCCAGTCGCACATGTGGGACGGCTCCGCGGTGCCGCTCGCGGAGAACCTCGAGATCGCCCGCGAGCTCCTCGACCAGGCGAACGCCGTGCACGTCGTGCTGGAGATCGAGATCGGTGTCGTGGGCGGCGAGGAGGACGGCGTCGCCAACGAGATCAACGAGAAGCTGTACTCCACCGTCGAGGACGGCCTCGCGACGGCGGAGGCGCTCGGCCTCGGCGAGAACGGCCGCTACCTCGCGGCGATGACCTTCGGCAACGTGCACGGCGTCTACAAGCCGGGCAACGTCAAGCTCCGTCCGGAGATCCTCAAGGAGATCCAGGACGCGGTCGGCGCGAAGTACGGCAAGGACAGGCCGTTCGACCTCGTGTTCCACGGCGGGTCCGGCTCCCTGCCGCAGGAGATCAGCGCCGCCGTCGACTACGGCGTCGTGAAGATGAACGTCGACACCGACACGCAGTACGCCTTCACGCTGCCCGTCGTCGGGCACATGTTCAGCAACTACGACGGCGTCCTCAAGGTCGACGGCGAGGTCGGCAACAAGAAGGCGTACGACCCGCGCACATGGGGCAAGGCCGCAGAGGCGGGCATGGCGTCCCGCGTCGTGCAGGCCTGCCAGGACCTGCGCTCGGCCGGCACCAGGATCGGCTGATGCCCGGGGACAACCTGCTGGGCATCCCCGCCACCCGGCTGCCGGACGACGCCCCCGCGCGCGAGGCGCTGGACGTCGGCACGTCGCCGGCCGAGGTCGCCGCCGCCCACCCCGCGCTGAGCCTGCCGTGGGCCGTGCTCTCCGAGCACGCGCTGGACGCGGGCCGGCCGGTCGAGGCCTACGCGTACGCCCGGACCGGGTACCACCGCGGGCTCGACGCGCTGCGGCGTGCCGGGTGGCGGGGGCAGGGGCCCGTCCCGTGGGAGCACGTCCCGAACCGGGGCTTCCTGCGCGCGCTCGCGGCGCTCTCCCGCGCCGCCGGTGCGATCGGCGAGCGCGACGAGGAGCGGCGCTGCGCCGAGTTCCTGGCCGACAGCGACCCGCGCGCCGCGCGCGAGCTCGGTCTCGCCGAGAGCTGAGCGGACCGTGGCACGGGTCGGGGAGCAGCCGGTCGTCGTCGTCGGGGGCGGGATCTCCGGGGCGGCGTGCGCCCGCGCCCTCGACCGGGCAGGCCTGCCCGTCCGGGTGCTCGACCGGGGGCACCGCCCCGGCGGCCGGATGGCGCTGCGCGAGGAGGTCGTCGACGGCGTACCGCGCGTCGTCGACATCGGCGCGTCGTACTTCACCGTCTCCGACCCCGCGTTCGCGGCCGTCGCCGACGGCTGGCGCGAGCGCGGCCTCGCACGGGAGTGGACGGACAGCTTCGCCGTCGTCGACCGGAACGGGGGCGACCCGGGCGCCTCGCCGGGACCGATGCGGTGGGCCGCGTCGGGCGGGCTGCGATCGCTCGTCGAGGACCTGCTCCAGGGTGTGGACGTCACCAGCGACCGGGAGGTCGAGCAGGTGGACGCCGACGGCGACCGGCTCGCCGTCGACGGGGAGTCGGCCTCCGGCGTGGTGCTCGCGATGCCGCAGCCGCAGGCCATCGACTTGCTCCCCAGCCCGCTCGCCGACCGGCTCGGGCTCGGGGCGGG
>DASQJO010000256.1:0-7348 GCA_035630955.1 Kineosporiaceae bacterium | reverse complement strand
GACGACGGCGAGGACGACCGCGACGGCGCTCGCCACCTCCGCCGTCCGGTTCCAGCGTCGCCGGTAGACGAGCACGGAGAGCAGAAGTGCGCCGGCGAGCGCGCACAGCGCCGTCGTCCCGGCCGCCTGGAGCGCCGCCGTCCGCAGCTGATCCGGGGCGGTCACCCGCAGCGCGTCCAGGGCACCCGGGGAGGTGATGAGCGCCCGCGCGCCCTCGAGGTCGACCTCGGAGATGCGTGCCTGGACGGCGAACGGCGCGACGTGCGTGGCGAAGCTCACCTGACCGGCCGGGGGCAGGAGCAGCGTGACGCCGGGCGACAGGCTCGGGACCACGCTGACCTCGGCCTGGATCGGGCCGACCTGCGTGCTGGTCGGCGGGGCGAGCGCGGCACCGATGGCGGCGCCGACGACGCCGACGAGGAACACGCCGAGCGCGTGCAAGGCGTGCGCACGCCACCCCGGCGAGAGAAGCCAGGACCGGACGCGGGCAGCACGCTCCCGCAGGTCCGCCGGAGCGGATGGCGGGGCGGCCGGGGGGGCCGCGAGATCCTCTGCCATCGTGACCATTGTCCGACACGAGGTCGCCGCGGGTCTTCCCGCCCGAGGGCCGGGAACGTTGAGGGCGTCGGGCCGGGAGCGCCTCACGGCGCAACGGCCGCTCGAAGCGGCTTCACATGGGACCCGGGGCTACCGCGGCCCGACGCCTGGCGAGACCCCGGAGGGTGTCACCGGGAGTCGCCAACAGCACCTGTCGGCGATGGATTCCCGATCCGGCGGGAAATCAGGCGAGGGATCCCTCGCGCCACCGCTCGGCGGCGAGCTCGAGCTGCTGGCCGGTGCGCAGCAGGTCCGAGGCCTGCCGGGTGCGCGCCTGGGCGCGGTCGGCGTCCGGATCGTCGTCGGCGAGCAGGGCCCAGCCGGTCGAGACGACCCGGCAGAAGGCACCCGCACGCTCGAGCGCGACGGCGAAGTCACCGGTGAAGGCGCCGGCGAGCACGGAGTCGGCCATCGCGACGACCTCCTGCGTGCCCGGCGGCTCCGCGACGCCGGCGACGACCTCGTGGACCTGCGCCCGCCAGCGGCCGGCGTCGTACCCGCGGGAGAAGTCGACCGGGGCGCGCCGGATCCCCGCGCGCAGCGCGTAGAGCCGCCAGAGCGCGCCGGGGAGGGTGTCGGCGGGGCGGTCCGCCCAGAGCAGGGCCACCTCGTCGATGCCGTGCTCGTCGGTGAGCGCGACGAGCCGGGCGGTCACGGCGGCGTCGCCGCCCCGGCCGTGCCGGACCAGCGCCTCGGCCGTGGCGTGGGCGGCCTCGACGCGGCGGGCCGGGTCGGGCGCGCCCATGAGCGAGTTCAGGGCGGCGGGCCCGAGGAACGTCGGGCGGCGCGGGTGCTGGGCGCCGGGTCTGTCGGACGACACGCGCTCCATCGTCGCATCCGCCGCCGACGCTGCCCATGGGACGGCCGTTTCCCGCGGCTTCCCACGGCCTGGAACGGCGAAGGGCGCACCCGCCGCAGCGGGTGCGCCCTTCGTTCCGGACGACGTCAGACGGTGGCGGGCACCGACGGACGGGACACGCGCTTCTGCGCGGGGACGAACGGCTTGACGGCGGGCGTGCTGGACGCCACCGGAGCCGGGGCCACCGCAGCCGCGACCGGCTTGACGGCGGGCTTGGTGGAGCGCTTCACCGAGGCGCGGACGGCCGGCTTCGGGGCGGGCGTGCGCGACGCGGCGCGCTTGGCGGCCGGGGCCGAGGTGCGGTTGGTGCGGGTCGCCGGGCGAGCGGTGGCGCGCTTCGGCGTCGCGGCCTTGGCGGTCCGCTTGACGGTCCGCTTGACGGCCGGCTTCGCGGCAGCCTTCACGGTGCTCTTGACGGTCCGCTTGGCGGCCGGCTTCGCGGCAGCCTTCACGGTGCTCTTGACGGTGCGCTTGGCGGTCGGCTTCGCGGCAGCCTTGGGGGCGGCGGCGACGGTCTTGGCCGTCGCGGCGCGGCGGGTGCCGGCCGTGGTCGCCGTCCGGGTCGTGGTGCGCTTCGCCGACGCGGTCTTGGTGGTGCTCACCGAGGCCTTGACGGTCCGCTTGGCGGCCGGCTTCGCTGCGGCCTTGACCGTGCGCTTGGCGGCGGTCTTCGCGGTGCTCTTCGCGGCGCCCTTGACGGTCCGCTTGGCAGCCGGCTTGGCGGCCTTCGTGGCGACCGTCGTGTCGTCGATGTTCGCGGCGACGGCGTTGCGGCGGACGGACTTGACGCCCGTCATCGCGGCCGCCTTCGAGCCGTAGGGCTGCGACGTCGCGACGACCGACCCGTTGGGGGCGTGCAGGGTGAACCGGAACTTGCCGGCGCTGTCCTTGCTGATGGTGAACTTCGCGGGCACGAATGCCTCCAGGTGCGGGGCGGACGCGCGCTGCGGCCGCCGGTGGGCTCCGATCGAGCACTGGATTGCTCGTCGGGATCACGCTTCGGCGGCCCTCGGCGAAACCTTGATGCTTTCGAGTGAACTTTCTTTCCGGGCATTGCGAAGGAGCCGGGATTCACCCGCGGTCCGTCGTTCGTCACGACGCCCTCGGCGGCCGCGTTCGCCCTGGTCGGGCGTCCATGATGACGAACGTCGACGCGGCGCGTGATCAGCTCACGACGTCCTTGCGGCCGAAGTGCCACCAGGCGGCGGCGAAGAGCACGAGCGAGTACGCCAGCGACCACAGGACGCCGCGCGCCACCTGGTCCCACACGAGCGTCGGCCCCAGCAGGTCGACCCACGAGTACTGGTAGTGCGTGGGCAGCAGGTTCCGCCAGTCCCCGAGCGCGGTGATGGCGTCGAGGATGTTCGACACGATGACGAGCAGCACCGCGCCACCCACAGCGCCGAGCGGGGCGTCCGTCCAGACCCCGAGCAGGAACGCCAGCGCCGACACGAAGACGAGCGTCAGTGCGAGGTAGGCGAGCACGAGCAGCAGCCGCACCAACGACGTCCCCATCGAGAACGTCGTCCCCAGCGGCGTCCGCGCCGGACCCCACCCGTAGAAGATCCCGCCGACGACGAACGCCACGAAGGGCAGCAGCACCAGCGCGAACACCGAGAACCCGAGCGCGACGAGCAGCTTCTGCCGCAGCAGGCGGCCGCGCGGCACGGGGGCCGCGAGCAGGTACCGCAGGCTCGACCAGCTCGCCTCGCTCGCCACCGTGTCGCCCGCGAACAGGGCGAACACGACCACGAGCAGGAAGCCGGTGGCCGCGAACAGCGTGAACAGGGTGAAGTTCGCCGCGCCCGACGTGGCGAGGTCCACGAAGCCCGGAGCGCCGCGCCGGTTGGACCCGTCGCCGAGCTGGAACGCCCCGACGAGCAGGAACGGCAGGACGACGAGGAACCCGAGCGTGAGCCGTGTCCGCCGCCGCGCCCACTGCCGGCCGACCTCGACGCGCAGCGGCAGCGTGCGCCCGACGGCGTACCCCGGCGCGGCCCCGTCACGAGAAGCCACGACGGGGCGGGCGCCGTCGAGCTCGGGGAGTGCCTCGGACGAGGGACCGAGCCGGTCGATCCCGGTGTGCGTGCCGCGTGCCGGCATCAGGCCTCCCCCACGAGCGCGAGGAACGCCTCTTCGAGCCCTCGCTGCGGTGCGATCCGGTCGACGGCGAGACCGTCGGCGACGAGCACCCGCACGAGCTCGCTGCGTGGGGTCCCGACGAGCTTGAGGGTGATCCCGGTCGGCGTCGTCTCGACCTCGCGGGCCCCGTCGAGCGACGCGGCGACCTCTGCGGCCCGCGCCGGGTCGTCGACGTCCACCGCCAGGGCGGACGCCGACCCGACGAGCTCGGCCACCCGGCCCTCGGCGACGAGCCGGCCCTGGTGCATGACGACGACGTGGTCGCAGGTCTGCTCGACCTCGGCGAGCAGGTGGCTGGAGACGACGACGGTGCGTCCGGTGTCGGCGTAGCGCCGCAGCACCTCGCGCATCTCGCGGATCTGCGGCGGGTCGAGGCCGTTCGTCGGCTCGTCGAGCACCAGCAGGTCCGGCAGCCCGAGCATGGCCTGCGCGATCGCGAGTCGCTGCCGCATGCCGTGGCTGTAGGTCTTCACCCGGCGGTGCACGTCGTCCCCGAGCCCGGCGATCTCCAGCGCCTCGTCGAGGTGGGCGTCCTGCGCCGGCCGCCCGGTCGCGCCCCAGAACAGGCGCAGGTTCTCCAGGCCCGACACGTGCGGGAGGAACCCGGGCCCCTCGACGAACGACCCGACCCGCGAGAGCACCGGCGCGCCCGCCCGCACCGGGTGCCCGAACACCTCGATCCGGCCCTCGCTCGGGGCGATGAGCCCCATGAGCATGCGCAGCGTGGTCGTCTTGCCGGCGCCGTTCGGGCCCAGCAGGCCGAGCACCCAGCCCCGCTCCACGCGGAACGTCACGTCGCTCACGGCCCGGAAGCCGTCGCCGTACTGCTTGCCCAGCCCCTCGACGGCGAGCGGGACGCCGGCGAGCGCGGGCTCGGCCACCGACGTGCGGGCGCGCCGGCCGGTCACGGTGAACCCGGCGACGACCAGCGCCGCGGCCACGAGCAGCGCGATCGCCCACGGGAGGAGCGTGCCTACTCCCGTGTCGCCGCCGAGCACCGTCGTCGCCACGGTCGGGACGGCGAGCGCGGAGCTCCCGGCGAGGGACACGACGTACGTCGCCGGCTGCGACGGCAGCGCGTACGCCTGATCGGTCGTCGAGACGACGAGCCGCAGCCGGTGGCCGGCTGCGACGTCCCGGACGACGGCGGGCAGGGCGACGTCGACGTCCGTCCCCGCCGAGCTCAGGTCCGTCACCCGGAACGGGCTGACTAGCTGCTGCGGGAGCGTCGCGCGGCCACCCGGAGCGACGTCGTAGAGCTGGGCGAACAGTGTCGCCGTCCCCGACCCGCTCACCCGCAGCCGCACGCTCGAGCCGCCGACGATCGCGACGGACTCGCTGAGCGGTGCCGACTCGAACACCGCCACCTGGCCGGGCAGGGCGGAGAGCCCGAGCCCGCCGGCGGCTCCCGCCGTCCCGCCGGAGCCGCCCGAGGACGTCGACCCGGTGGTGCTGCCGCCGAGACCGGCGCCCGCGAGGGCGCCGAGCGCGCTGCCCAGGCCGGGCAGCGACGTGACCGCCGCGGGTGCGCCGCCGGCCGGCGCGACGACCGGCTGCGCCCGTCCGGCGAGGGGCACCGGAACGGTCCGCACCGGGCCGGGCGCGGTGACGCCGGGCTCCCCCGGCGCGACCCGGATCTGCGGCGCGGGATTGCTGTCGGCGCTCGAGATCGTCGCCGCCGGGACGGTGACCTCGAAGCGGGTGTCGGACGGGCTGCCGTCGCGCTTCAGGTAGCGGCCGAACCAGTCGAGCACGAGCGACCGGAGCCGGTCGGTCTCGTCCAGGCCGCCGTCGTGACCGCCGCCGTACCAGACGACCTTGACCGGCGTCCCACGAGCGGCGATGCCGCGGGCGTTGGCGTCGCCCTCCGAGAGCGGGAAGAGCGAGTCCGCCTCGCCCTGCACGAGCAGCGTGGGCGCCGTGATCCGGTCGAGCACGGTGGCGGGGCTCGACGCGCGCAGCAGCGCGAGGGCCTGCGGCGTCGCCGTCCCCGCCGCGGCCACCTGCTGGTAGGCGCTGCAGACGTCGGGAGCGAACCGGCCGCAGCCCGGCGTCCCCCGGCCGGGCGCCCCGGCCGCCGCTCCGCCCGGCCCGAAGAAGACGCCGGCCCAGGAGCGCTTGAACACGCCCGAGGCCGGTACCGGCGCGACCGCCGCCGGCGACTGCTGCTCCCCGTCGACGGCGAACTGCGGGAAGAGGGCCTGGCCGAGGTCGTTCCACGTGATCTGCGGGGCGATCGCGTCCACCCGCCGGTCGTAGCCGGCGAGCAGCAGGGTCAGGGCGCCGCCGTACGAGCCGCCCGCGACGCCGACCCGGGGGTCACCCTGCCCGTCCTGCAGCACCTCCCGCCGGCCCGCGAGGAGGTCGATCATCCGTCGGGCGTCGGCGACCTCGAAGCCGGGGGCGTCGAGGTGCACCAGCCCGCCGCTCGCGCCGAAGCCGCGCGCGGTGTACGCGAGCACCACGTAGCCCTGCTGGGCGAGCCGGCGGGCGTCGTCGGCCAGGTCGTCCTTGCTGCCGCCGAACCCGTGCGCGAGCAGGACGGCGGGCTCCCGGCCGCCGACGTCCGGCAGGTAGAGCGTCGCGTCGAGCGTCACCGGGGCCGACGACCCCGGTTCGGCGACACCGGGCACCGTCAGCGTCTCGGTGCGGACGCCGGGCTCGCGGCGGGCCCAGGCCGCGGCGGCGCCTGCGACGACGACGAGGAGGACGGCGACCAGAACGGCGACGAGGGTGCGCCGCGAGCGCGTCACTCCGCGTCCGTCACGTCGGCGACCTGCGCCTTCAGGGCCGCGACGGCGCTGTCGGCGTCCACCGCCACCGCGACGCCGTGAGCGCCGGCGCCCAGGGTGACCCGGCGCCCGAGGAGGCGCTCGTCCGCGACGACCGGCCAGGCGGTCCGGGAGCCGAACGGGGTGATCGTGCCGCGCTCGTAGCCCGTGACCTCGAAGGCCGTCGCGGCGTCGGGCATGGAGAGCCGGTTCACGCCGAGCAGCGCGCGCAGCTTGGGCCAGGCGATCGTGCGGTCGCCGGGGACGAGTACGAAGAGGTAGTCGTCGTCGCCGCGGCGCACGACGATCGTCTTCACGACGTCGGCGGGCTCGACGCCGCGGGCGGCGGCCGCCTCGGCGAGGCTGCGGACGGGGCCGTGCCGGCGCACGTCGTGCTCCAGCCCCAGCTCGCGGACGGCGCTCAGCGCGGCGTCCTCACCGCTCGGCTCCGACACGCACGGCCTCCTCGATCCTCGCTACAGGGAGACGACCAGTGTGACCCCGGCGTTCCGGGAGGCGCCCGCCGGAGGGCCGACCTACGGTCGAGACATGTCGGCACGCGTGCAATCCCTCGCGCGCCGTCTCGCCCGGGAGACCCGCGCGCGCATGCACGGCCACGACCTGTGGCTCGCCTCCGCAGGTGCCGCCTTCTACGGCGCCCTGACCGTGGTGCCGTCGGTGCTCGTGGCGATCAGCCTCGCCCAGGTCGTGCTCGGTCGTTCCCGCGTGCGCGGCTACGGCGCCGCCCTCGCCGGCGCGCTGCCCCAGGCGATCGGGGCGGACGCCGCCGCGCTCCGGCTGCTGGACGCCGGGATCACGCTCACACCGATCGGCGTGATCTTCGCGATCGCCGTCGCGTCGGCCTACGGCGAGGGCCTCAGCCGAGCGCTCACCCGGTTCGCGCCGGTCGACTTCGACGCCAAGTCGCGCGCGGTGTGGCTGCGCGTCGCCACGCTCCCGCTGCTGGGCCTGGCCCCGC
>DASQJO010000255.1:0-3471 GCA_035630955.1 Kineosporiaceae bacterium | reverse complement strand
CGCGAAGAAGTTCCAGTCGGCGGTGTTCCCCGGTCATCAAGGCGGCCCGCTGATGCACGTCATCGCCGCGAAGGCCGCAGCCTTCAAGATCGCCTCGACGCCGGAGTTCAAGGAGCGGCAGGAGCGGACGATCCGCGGCGCGCAGATCCTCGCCGACCGGCTCCTCGCGCCGGACGCCCGCGCGGCCGGCGTCAACGTGCTCACCGGGGGCACCGACGTCCACCTCGTGCTCGTCGACCTGCGCGAGTCGCAGCTCGACGGCAAGCAGGCCGAGGACCGGCTGCACGACGCCGGCATCACCGTCAACCGCAACGCCGTCCCGTTCGACCCGCGCCCGCCCATGGTGACGAGCGGGCTGCGGATCGGGACGCCGGCCCTGGCCACCCGCGGCTTCGGGGACACCGAGTTCGCCGAGGTCGCCGACGTCATCGCCGAGGCGCTCAAGCCCGAGGCCGACGTCGACGCGCTGCGCGCCCGGGTCGCCAGGCTCGCGGACGACTTCCCGCTCTACGAGGGCCTGGAGTCCTGGTGACGGCTCGGATCCTCGACGGCACGGCGACGGCGGCCCGCATCCGCGGTGAGCTGCGCGAGCGCATCGAGGCCCTGGCCGAGCGCAGGGTCGTTCCCGGCCTCGGCACGGTCCTGGTCGGCGACGATCCGGGCAGCCGGGCGTACGTCGCCGGCAAGCACCGGGACTGCGCCGAGGTCGGCATCGCCTCGATCGAGGTCGAGCTGCCCGCGACGGCGACCCAGGCCGAGGTGGAGGAGCAGGTCCGCCGGCTCAACGCCGACCCCGCCTGCACCGGCTACCTCGTCCAGCTGCCGCTGCCGCCGCACCTGGACGACGAGCGGGTGCTCGAGCTGATCGAGCCGACCAAGGACGCCGACGGCCTGCACCCGACCAACCTCGGCCGGCTCGTGCACACCGTGCACGGCCCGCTGACGTCGCCCGTGCCGTGCACCCCGCGGGGCATCGTCGACCTGCTGATGCGGCACGACGTCGACCTGCGCGGCGCCGAGGTCTGCGTCGTGGGGCGCGGCGTCACGGTGGGCCGCCCGCTCGGCCTGCTGCTCACCCGGCGGTCCGTCAACGCGACCGTGACGGTGTGCCACACCGGGACGAAGGACCTCGCGGCGCACACTCGCCGGGCGGACGTGGTCATCGTGGCCACCGGCGTCCCCGGCATGGTGACGGCGCCGATGGTGGCGCCCGGCGCCGTCGTCGTCGACGTCGGGATCACCCGGGTCGTGGACGAGACGACGGGCCGGACCCGGCTCGTCGGCGACGTCGACCCGTCGGTGCGGGAGGTGGCGGCGTGGATCGCGCCGATGCCGGGCGGCGTCGGCCCGATGACGCGGGCGATGCTCCTGACCAACGTCGTCGAGGCCGCCGAACGGACCCTCGACTAGGTGGTTCTCGCCCGGTCCGTGCTAGCTTGGCCGCGGTTGCAGTCGCCGTACCCTCCGCGCGCGGCGTCCCGGCTCGTTCAGCCGGTGCGCGTCGTCCGGGGCTCGAGGACGTCACCCGGCCCCGCTTGCGTGGGCCCGGGCAGGATCCCGAGTGGGTTCTGTCCGCGACCCGGTGCTTCTTCAGTCGGGAGCACTGTGGTGGTTCACACATGAGGAGAGAGAAACATGGCACAGGGCACCGTGAAGTGGTTCAACGGCGAGAAGGGCTTCGGCTTCATCACGCCTGACGAGGGCAACGCCGACGTCTTCGTCCACTTCTCCGCCATCCAGGCCGACGGGTACCGCTCGCTGGACGAGAACCAGCGGGTCGAGTTCGACGTCACGCAGGGCCAGAAGGGTCCGCAGGCCGCCAACGTCCGTCCGCTCTGAGGGAAAGGACCCCCGGGTCCCACCTCGGAGAGGCGGCCAACGTCTGTCCGCTCTGAGCACCAGCGTACGAAGGGCCGCACGGGCAGCCGTGCGGCCCTTCGTCGTTCGTGCTCAGACCTGCGCGAGGCGCCGGGCGGCGAGCGTGGCGTAGAGCGCCGCGCCCTGGGGGAGCACCGAGTCGTCGAACGCCGCCTGCGGGGAGTGGTTGCTCGGCGCGGTCAGCGGGTCGCGGCCGTCGACCAGCGCCCCGAGGAAGAGCATCGCGCCCGGCACCTCGGCCAGCACGCGCGAGAAGTCCTCGCTCCCGGTGATCGGGTTGGGCATCCGCACGGCGGCGCCGGCCCCGAAGAGGTCCTCGGCCACGCCCAGCGCGAACGCCGCTTCGGCCTGGTCGTTGACGGTGACCGGGTACTCCTCCTCGTAGCGGACCTCCACCTCGACGCCGTGCGCCGCCGCGACGCCCTCGCACACCCGCTGCACGGTGCCCGCGAGCGTGGCCCGGACGGCGCGGTCGAAGGTCCGCACGGTCGCCTCGAAGGTGACGACCTCCGGGATGATGTTCCGCTTCGTCCCGCCGTGGATCGAGCCGATGGTGAGGACGTGCGGCGCGAACGCGTCCATCGTCCGCGTCATCGCCACCTGCAGCGACGTCACCATCTCGCAGGCGGCCGCGATCGGGTCGCGGGTGACGTGCGGGGTGGAGCCGTGGCCGCCGCGGCCGCGGACGACCACGAACACGCCGTCGCTCGCGGCCATGAGCGGCCCGGGCCTCGACGCGACCATCCCGCGCGGGGTGAGGTTGCTCATCACGTGCAGCGCGTACGCGGCGGCAGGACGTGCGCCGGCCGCCTCGAGCACCCCTTCCTCGAGCATGTAGCGCGCGCCGTCGTAGCCCTCCTCACCCGGCTGGAACATGAAGACGACGTCCCCCGGCAGGTGCTCACGTCGCCCAGCGAGCACGCGGGCGGCTCCCACCAGCATCGCCGTGTGCAGGTCGTGCCCGCAGGCGTGCATAACCCCCGGGACGGCGGAGCGGAACGGGACGTCGACCTCCTCCGCGACGGGCAGCGCGTCCATGTCGCCGCGCAGGAGGACCACGCGGGGCTCGCCGTCCGTCGCCGCGCCGCCCCGCAGGACGGCGGTCACCGACGTCGCCGACGTCCCTGTGCTGATCTCCAGCGGGAGGCCGTCGAGGGCGGCGAGCACCTTCTCCTGCGTCCGCGGCAACGACAGCCCCAGCTCGGGCTCGGCGTGCAGGCGGTGCCGCAGGTCGGCGATGTCGCCGGCGACGGCTCGGGCGTCCTCGACGAGGTCGGGTGCGATGGTCATGGCTCTTTCTACCCTCGACGTCCCCCGCCCGCCCGACGTCAGTCCCGGGGCAGGGAGCGGTACACGTCGGAGAGCGCGTCGAGCGTCTCCTCGCCGCCCAGCGCGGGCGGTGGGTCCGGCAGCTGACGCAGGAGCAGGTCCACCGGGGCGTCCAGCGTCGGTGGCCGCGCCGGCAACGGCACCGGCGGCAGCCAGAACCGGTCGATCGCCGACGGGATGTCGAGAGCCGGCAGATCCGCCAGCACCCGGGCGGTGCCCACCCGTTCTCCGGCGTCCGGTGCCTCTGCGTCGGCGTCCGTCCCC
>DASQJO010000254.1:0-3671 GCA_035630955.1 Kineosporiaceae bacterium | reverse complement strand
GCGGCCAGCGCGCCGCCGGTGAGCGACTCGGCGACGGCCACGGTCTCACCGCGGTCGACGAGGGCGTGCACCAGGGCCGCCGTCCACTCCGCGCTGGTCACGCGACGTCCTTGGCCGCCCGCCGGGCCCGAGCTCGGGGGCTGGTGCGGGTCAGCCGCCACGCCTTGACCGCGTAGTCCACCCCGGTGACGACGGTGAGGACCACGGCCACCGCCATGACCACCTCGGCCACCACGTGCAGGGCCGGCGGCAGCGGCAGCAGATAGAGCACGATGGCGACGGCCTGGAACGCGGTCTTCGCCTTGCCGCCGCGACCGGCCGGCATGACTCCGTGCCGGAGGACGACGAGCCGCAACAGCGTGATCCCGATCTCGCGCACCAGGACCACCACGGTGATCCACCAGGCCAGCTCGCCGAGCAGGGAGAGGCCGACCAGCGCCGTCCCGATGAGGGCCTTGTCCGCGATCGGGTCGGCGATCTTGCCGACGTCCGTGACCAGCCCCCGGCGGCGGGCGAGCTCGCCGTCGACCCGGTCGGTGACGGCCGCGACCGCGAAGGTCAGCGCGGCCAGGGCCCGGTAGCGCGGGTCGTCGCCGCCGTCGACGAGCAGCAGCCAGCCGAACAGCGGGACCAGCAGCAGGCGCAGCGCGGTGAGGGCGTTGGCGACGTTCCAGTTGCTGACGCGGGCCGGTGCCGCCGGGTCGGGGACGCCGGCCTCGCCGCCGCTCGTCACGGCACCGGCTGGGCGACGAGGTCGACGCCCTGCGCCGCCACGACGACCGCGGGGACGAGGTCGCCGACGCGCACCGCCTCCCCCGCACCCTCGAGGAGGGTGACGCCGTCGACGTCCGGCCCCTGGTGCGCCGCGCGGCCGACCGGCAGGCCCTCGTCGCCGTCGACCTCCTCGACGAGCACCTCGATCCGCCGGCCGACCCGCTCCTCGGCGCGCTGGGCGACGAGGTCCTCGACGAGGGCGCCGACCCGCGCGACCCGCGACTCGACCTCGGCAGGGTCCAGGGCGCCGTCGAGCGAGGCCGCCTCCGTGCCGTCCTCGTCCGAGTACCCGAAGACGCCGACGACGTCGAGCCGGGCCGCCACCAGGAAGGCCTCGAGCTCGGCCAACTCCGCCTCGGTCTCGCCGGGGAAGCCGACGATGACGTTCGACCGCACGCCCGCGTCCGGTGCGACCGCGCGGATGCGGTCCAGCAGCGCGAGGAAGTCGTCGGTGCCGCCGAACCGGCGCATCCGCCGTAGCACGGTCGGCGCAGCGTGCTGGAACGACATGTCGAAGTACGGGACGACGCCCGGCGTGCTCGCGATGGTCTCGACGAGGCCCGGCCGGGTCTCCGCGGGCTGCAGGTAGGAGACCCGGATCCGGGCCAGCCCGGGCACCCGGGCGAGGTCGGGCAGGAGCTTCTCGAGCAGGCGCAGGTCGCCGAGGTCCTTGCCGTAGGAGGTCGAGTTCTCGCTGACGAGGAACGCCTCGCGCACGCCGTGCTCGGCGAGCCACGCGGCCTCGGCGAGCACGTCCTGCGGCGGACGGGACACGAACGACCCACGGAAGGCCGGGATGGCGCAGAAGCTGCAGCGCCGGTCGCACCCAGAGGCGATCTTCAGCGGCGCCCACGGCCGACCGTCGAGGCGGCGGCGCATGACGCGCGGCCCGCTCGCGGGGGCGAGACCGGCCGGAAGGTCGGCGGGAGCGCCGTGGCCGGGGATGACTCCCGCCGAGGCCGGCCGGTCCGCGGGCGCCAGCGGCAGCAGGCTGCGGCGGTCCCGGGGCACGTGGGACGCCGGCCGCTCGCCCTGCAGGATCGCGTCGAGGTGCGCCGACAGGCCGGCGTAGGAGTCGAAGCCGAGCACGGCGTCCGCCTCCGGCAGCTGGTCGGCGAGCTCGCTCCCGTACCGCTCGGCGAGGCAGCCGACGGCGACGACGGCGCGCGTCCGCGCGGCCCCGTCGTTCCGCAGGTCGGCCGCCTCGAGCAGGACGTCGATCGAGTCCTTCTTCGCCTGCTCGACGAAGCCGCAGGTGTTGACGACGGCGACGTCGGCGTCCGCGGCGTCGTCGACGAGCCGCCAGCCGGCGGTCTCGAGCCTGCCCGCGAGCTCCTCGGAGTCGACCTCGTTGCGGGCGCAGCCGAGGGTCACGAGGGCGACGGTCCGGACCGGCTCGCTCGCGGTGGCTGACACGCGGCTCAGCGTATCCACGGTGGACGGCGGTACTCGCCGCGAGGTCAGGCGTCCTCGTGCAGGAGGGCGCGCATCGGGCGGGTCGCGGGCAGCCACGCGCCGCCGACGGGCAGGTTGTCGAGCCGGACGCGCGGCAGCGGCTGGGTGAACGCGCCGGGGACGTCCTCGAGGTCGACGAAGCTGATGACGTCGGACTCCTGCGCGTAGCCCGCGACCTCGGAGAACGACAGGACGACGACCTCGACGCCGCCGCGCGCGAGCTCCTCGAGGGGTTCGAGGAAGTTCCGGCCGTCGCCGCTCGCCACCACGACCCGGTGCAGCCGCCGGGTCCGGGCCCGGAGGTGGATGTGGTCGAGCATGTCGGCGTCGACGTCGTCGTCCGGCCCCAGCTTCGGGCGGGCGAAGACGTCGTAGCCGAACGAGCGGATCGCCTCGATCCAGCCGCGCATCGACACCGCGCCGCCGGGCGGCACGTTGGCGAACACGGTGCCCTCGACGTCACGGTCGCCCGCCGCCGCGAGCAGCCAGCGGGCGACGGCGTCGAACCGCGGCCGCGACGCCGGGGTGGGACGGCCGCCGATGACGTTGGAGAGCGTCATGTCGACGTTGGGCGCGTCCCAGACGAGCAGGTCGAGCTCGGACCGGTCGTCCTCCGGGGCCTCCGCGGCCTCAGTCGTCATCGCCGGGCTCCCACTCGTCCGGGACGCGGCCGGCGTCGTCGTCGTAGGCGTCGTCCGGCACGTCCTCGCCACGCATGAGGGCCAGTGTGCCGGGCAGGTCGTCGGGCTTCACCAGCACGTCGCGCGCCTTGGAGCCCTCGCTCGGGCCGACGACGCCGCGGGACTCCAGCAGGTCCATGAGCCGGCCCGCCTTGGCGAACCCGACGCGCAGCTTGCGCTGCAGCATCGACGTCGACCCGAACTGCGTCGTGACGACGAGCTCGGCGGCCTGCAGCAGCAGGTCGAGGTCGTCGCCGATGTCCTCGTCGATCTGCTTGCGGGCGACCGGCGCCGTGACGTCCTCGCGGTAGCTCGGCTGCAGCTGCCCCTTGACGTGCCCGACGACCTTCTGGATCTCGCTCTCGCCGACCCACGCGCCCTGGACGCGCATGGGCTTGCTCGTGCCCATCGGCAGGAACAACGCGTCGCCCTGGCCGATGAGCTTCTCCGCACCCGGCTGGTCGAGGACGACCCGGGAGTCGGTGACCGACGACGTCGCGAACGCGAGCCGGCTGGGCACGTTCGCCTTGATGAGGCCGGTGACGACGTCGACGCTCGGCCGCTGCGTCGCGAGCACGAGGTGGATCCCGGCGGCGCGGGCGAGCTGGGTGATCCGGACGATCGAGTCCTCGACGTCGCGCGGCGCGACCATCATGAGGTCGGCGAGCTCGTCGACGATGACGAGCAGGTACGGATAGGGCGCGAGGGTCCGCTCGCTGCCCGGCGGCAGCTGCACCTTGCCGCCGCGGATCGCGTGGTTGA
>DASQJO010000253.1:0-4170 GCA_035630955.1 Kineosporiaceae bacterium | reverse complement strand
CCTGCTGACCGAGCTCTCCGGACTGAAGAAGCCGCGCGGCTTCTTCAACCGCCTCGTGCGCCGGGCCCTGCTCATGCAGCCGAAGCCGCCGCCGAAGTACCGGATCCTGATCATGATGGCGACGAACCTGCCGGAGGCACTCGACCCGGCGCTGCGCCGCCCCGGGCGCATCGACCGCGAGTACCGCGTCGGCTACCCGAGCAAGGAGGGCCGGCTGCGGACGTTCGAGGGCTACCTGTCCAAGGTCCAGCACGAGCTGACGCCCGAGCAGGTCGACAAGCTGGCGACGATCACCGCGTACGCGACGGGCGCGAAGATCAAGGACATGGTCAACGAGGCGCTGGTGTACGCCATCCGCGAGGGGCACGACACCATCACGTGGAAGGACATGATCAACGCCAAGCACCTCAAGGACCTCGGCCCCTCGGAGAACGTCGAGTACATCGAGCGCGAGCGGCACGCGGTCGCCGTCCACGAGGCCTGCCACGCGGTGATGGCGTGGAAGACGCGCCGCCACATGGAGATCGACGTGGCGACGATCGACAAGGGCAGCACCTACCTCGGCATGGTGTCGAGCATCCCGCCGGAGGACCAGTTCACCCAGTGGCGCAGCGAGTACGAGAGCGACATCCTCGTCAGCCTCGCCTCCCTCGCCGGTGAACGACTCTTCTACGGCGGCGACAACTCCTCCGGGGTCTCGGGCGACCTGCACTCGGCGACGCTCATCGCCGGTCTCATGCAGAGCCACTGGGGCATGGGCCCGGGCATCTCGTCGCTGCCGGCGCTGCGCGACCTCGGCATCAACAGCGCCGTCCCCGAGGAGAAGCCCAAGGGCGGCGGCGGCATCGGCTTCGGCGCGCTGCTGACCAAGCGCGAGGAGAGCAGCGGCGGTGTGCTCGGCCAGCGGGTCGAGTCCGACCTGGCACGCCTGCTGGCTCGGGCCGAGGAGATGCTCACCGAGAACCGGGCGCAGGTGCTCGCGCTCGCGCACGCCCTCGAGCGGCACAAGACGCTCAGCGGTGACGACGTCGTCGCGGTGCTGGAGCACCGGCTGGGCCCGATCGTCGACGGCCGGATCTACGACGACCCGGCGTTCGTCACCGAGCTCGAGGCGTACCACG
Source organism: Kineosporiaceae bacterium (assembly GCA_035630955.1). Taxonomy (GTDB): domain Bacteria; phylum Actinomycetota; class Actinomycetes; order Actinomycetales; family Kineosporiaceae; genus DATKNA01. The sequence goes on along the minus strand of DASQJO010000253.1, from coordinate 3,049 downwards.
ACGCGGCCGTGGAGGCGCACCGGCGGCACGCCTCGATCGCCGCGCCACTGCCGGCGCCGCGGGCGCCGGAGGGCGAGATCCTGCAGGGTGAGCTCGTCGGCGCCGACGGCCGCGCGGCGGCCGCGAGCAACGGCCACGGCCACGGGTGGCCGCCGCCGCCGCTCCCGAACGCGCACGCGGAGGAGAACGGCGCGGCGTCCAGAGACACCGAGGACGAGGTCAGCGACCCGGGAGGCGCAGGCTCGGCCGGCTGAGCCGACTCACGTCGGCGGGGCCCGGTCGCCCCCCGGGTGCGGCCGGGCTCTCGTCGTCCGTGGCGAGGGCGCCCGGGGCGGCGAGCGTGGCCGCGCCCGACCGGCGCAGGTCGACGGCCCGCCGGGTGGCCCACGCGGTCCACGCGACGGTGCCACCGCCCGCGCCGCCGGCGATCGTGAAGCCGTCGTACCCCCCACCGGCGGCCGCGCGGTAGCCGGCGTACAGCCCGGGCATCGCGGCGCCGACCGCCGTGAGGAGCACGGCGAGCGTGCTCGTGTCGCAGGCGGCGGTGAACGTGGCGGGCAGCGCGACGTCGATCGAGCCGGATCCGCCGAGCGTCGCCGTCCCCGCGGCGACGTGTGCCGACGACTCGGCCGAGACCAGCGGCGCATAGGCGATGTGCGCACCGTCGGCGGCGAGGACGCCGGTCCAGGCACGCAGCGCGAGCGCGTCGCCGTCCAGGTAGGACTGCCCGGTCGCGACCTGGGCCACACCGGTGCCGTCGCCGCCGATCGCCACGACGGCGGGCACGTCCTGCGCCCTGGTGTCCGCCAGCAGGCCGGCGTTCCTGCGTCCCTCGGCGCGGACGCCGCCTCCCGTGCTGGTCCGGGTGGCCGTGTTGCGCCCCCACACGCCCCACGCGTTCCCGAGACCGGCAGCTCCCACGACGGCGGAGGCCGCCGACGTCACCGAGAGACCGAGCCCCGCGCCGCGCTGGACGAGTGTCAGTGCGGTGCGGGCGGCCGTGACGGTGAGCCCGGTGGTCCGGGCGCCGGCGTTGTTGCCGCGACCCAGCAGCAGCGGCGGGGGGCCGGCGGCCTCGGCACGGCCCTGGCCGAGCGCCACGGCGGCCGTTCCGAGGGCCGCGGAGATGCCGCCGGTGAGGAGGGCGCGGCGGTGGCGCGACGGCGGGGAGGCAGGCATGGCCCCAAGCCTACAGTTACGCTCCGAAACGACGCTGTCGCTGTGAGTAAGAGCGAAGTGCCCGCAGGAAGTCGACCCGGCGGAAGTCGGGCCACAGCGCCTCGCAGAAGTAGAACTCGCTGTGGGCGCTCTGCCAGAGCAGGAAGCCGGAGAGCCGCTGCTCCCCGGAGGTGCGGATGACCAGGTCGGGGTCGGGCTGGCCGCGCGTGTAGAGGTGCTCGGCGATGTGCTCGACGTCGAGGAGCTCGGCCAGCTCCTCGATCGAGGTGCCGCGCGCGGCGTGCTCCTGCAGGAGCGAGCGCACGGCGTCCGCGATCTCGCGCCGACCCCCGTACCCGATCGCGACGTTGACGTGCAGCCCCTCGACGTCCCGGGAGGACTCCTCGTACTCCTTGAGCCGCTCGGCCGTGGCAGCGGGGAGCAGATCGAGGGCTCCGACCGGGTGCACGCGCCACCGGCGGGCGCCGGCGAGCCGGCCGACCACCTCCTCGATGATCCCGAGCAGGTCGGCGAGCTCCGCCTGGGGACGGGTGAGATTGTCGGTCGAGAGCAGCCAGAGCGTCACGCGCTCGACGCCGGCGTCCTCGCACCATCCCAGGAAGTCGAGGATCCGGTCGGCACCCGCCCGGTGACCCTCCGCCGTCCGAGCGCCGGCGGCCCGCGCCCACCGCCGGTTGCCGTCGAGGATGACGCCGACGTGACGGGGCACCGCGGCCGGCGACAGCGAGGCGGCCAGTCGGCGCTCGTAGCCGCGGTACACGAGCTGCCGGATGCTCATCGGTCGGTTCCTCCTGCTGCGATGCCCGAGCGGCACCCCGAGCAGGACAAAGGTACCGCCGACCGTCCGACCGGCCCGTCGTTCCGGTCCCTACCGGCCGGTAACTTACGCTTGCGTAGCGTAGGCTGCACGGGTGATCCGCGACGAGGACCTGGCGAGCGTCAAGCCGCACCTGCGCGGGTGGCTCCACCTCGGGACCTTCCCGCTCGCCCTCGTCGCGGGCGCCCTGCTCACGGTCCTCGCGCCAGCGGGTGAGCGCCGCGCGGCGGTCGCCGTCTTCGGCGTCAGCGCCGCCCTGCTGTTCGGCGTCAGCGCGCTCTACCACCGCGGGCGGTGGGGGCCGCGGGCCGCGGCCGTGCTCAAGCGGCTCGACCACGCGAACATCTTCCTGATCATCGCGGGCACCTACACGCCGTTCGCCGTCGTCCTGCTGCCCGCGGGCCCGGCCCGCACCCTGCTCTGGATCGTGTGGTCGGGCGCGGTCGCGGGGGTCGCGTTCCGGGTCCTGTGGGTCGGCGCGCCCCGCTGGCTCTACGTGCCGGTGTACGTGGCGCTGGGCTGGGTGGCCGTCGCCTACCTGCCGCAGTTCGCGGACGCCGGGCCGGCCGTGCTCGCCCTCGTCGTCGCCGGCGGCCTGCTGTACACCGCCGGCGGCATCGTCTACGGACTGCGCCGACCGGACCCGAGCCCGCGCTGGTTCGGCTTCCACGAGGTCTTCCACGCGCTGACCGTCGTCGCGTTCGGCGCGCACTGCGTGGGGCTCGCGCTCGCCGTCGCCTGACGCGGCGGCGGCGGGACCTCCGGCGTCACTCCCCGGAGGTCTCGCCCTGACCCGTGGGGCCCGCGTTGCGCACCTGCTCCACCCGCTCCATCGCGTTGCGCAGGTCGCCCAGCCAGGTGGAGGTGTTCTGCCCCACCAGCCGGACGCACCACGCCAGGGCGTGCGCGCGCGAGCGGGCCACGCCGGCCTCGACGAGGGTGTCGAGCACCTGGCGCTCCGGCTGACGCAGCCGGGTCATCACCGGCACGGCGAGGTGGGTGAACAGCTCGCGGGTGTCGCCGACCCGCACTCCCCAGGCCACCTTGCGGCGG
>DASQJO010000252.1:0-2467 GCA_035630955.1 Kineosporiaceae bacterium | reverse complement strand
CTCGGCGCGGTCCTCGACACCTCCTGGCTGTCGGTTCTCGCCGTCGTCCTGGTCGTCGTCGCGGTATGGGCCTGGTGGGTGATCGGGCGGCAGGTGCGCTCGTGGGGCTACGTCGAGCGCGAGGACGACCTCCTCGTCCGGCACGGGGTGATGTTCCGCACCGTCGTCGTCGTCCCGTACGGGCGCATGCAGTTCGTGGACGTCTACGCCGGCGTCGTCGACCGCCTGTTCGGGCTCGCACGGGTGCAGCTGCACACGGCGTCCGCGCGCAGTGACGCCTACATCCCCGGCCTCGGCCCGCAGGAGGCCGCTCGCCTCCGTGACCGGCTCGCGTCCCGCGGTGAGGCGAGGCTGGCGGGTCTGTGAGCGACGTCGCGCCGCCGCAGGAGGCCCCCGAGCCGGCCCCCGTGCCGGCCGTCGGGATCGCCGACGGCGCCTGGCACCGGGTCCACCCGCTGACGCCGGCCGTCCGGTCGTGGCAGATCCTTGCCGTCCTGCTCGTCATCGTCGTGCAGGACACCGGTCAGAACGCCGTCCGCGAGGCCACCGGCACGGGTTCCGGCGGCGACGCGGACATCCCCTGGCTGGGCGCCGGCGCGATCGCCCTCGTCGTCGGCGCCCTGGTCATCGCACTGCTGCTCGCCGTGTCGTGGCGGATGACCCGGTACCGGGTCACCGCGGAGGCGCTCGAACTGCAGCACGGGGTGGTCGCGCGCCACCAGCGCCGGGCGCGGCTGGACCGGCTGCAGGCCGTCGACGTCGTGCAGCCGCTCGCCGCCCGGATCTTCGGGCTCGCCAAGCTCAAGCTCGAGGTCGCCGGCGGCTCCGGCTCGAGCATCGAGCTCGCCTACCTGACCGACGTCCAGGCACGGCAGCTGCGCAACCACCTCCTCGCGGCGGCGGCCGGTCTGCACTACGAGACCCCGCACGCGCCGGAGGCCCCCGAGCGGCTCGTCGCCGAGGTCCCGGTGCAGCGGCTCGTGGCGTCGCTGGTCCTCGACACCGGAGCGATCTCCGGCGTCGTCCTCGCGCTGTCGATCATCATCGGCGGCGTGCTCGCCGCGGGCCCGGGCGCCCTGGCCGCGCTCTTCCCGGTCGCGCTGGGCATCGTGACCGTCTTCTGGCGGCGCTTCTCCTCGGCCTTCGGCTTCACCATCGGCATCTCCCCGGACGGCCTGCGGCTGCGTCACGGCCTGCTCGAGCACCGCGCCCAGACGGTGCCGCCCGGCCGGGTGCAGGCCGTGCGGCTGGTCCAGCCGCTGCTCTGGCGGGGGACGGACTGGTGGCGCGTCGTCGTCAACGTCGCCGGGTACGCCGGGCGCGGCGACGACCAGCGCACGGAGAACGAGCTCCTGCCCGTCGGCACCCGCGCCGAGGCGATCGCACTGCTCGCGCTCGTCGTCCCCGACCTCGGTCTCGACCCCGGCGAGGACGCGCTCGCCGTCGTGGACGCCGGTCTCACCGGCGACAGCCGAACCTCCGACGGCTACCTCGCCGCGCCTCCGGCGTCCCGCTGGGTCGACCCCGTCGCCTGGCGCCGCAACGGCGTCCGCGTCACCCACGAGGTGCTGCTCGTCCGCCGCGGCCGGCTGCGGCGCCGGCTCGACGTCGTCCCGCACGCCCGCACCCAGAGCGTCGCCGTCACCCAGGGCGTGCTGCAGCGCGCCCTCGGGGTGGCCTCGCTGCACGTCCACTCGACGCCCGGCCCCGTGGATCCCGTCGTCCCGCACCTGCAGGCGCACGCGGCGGCCCGGCTGCTGGAGGACCAGGCGGTGCGCGCCCGGCGTGCCCGCAAGCTGGCGCTGCCCGAGCGGTGGCTGGAGGCCCGTCCCGAGCTCTAGCTGCCGCCGACCCGTTGGAGCAGCCAGGTGAAGCCGCCGAGCCCGGACGGGTCGAGGAGTTCGTCCGCGCCGGGCTCGTCCCCGCGGACACCGAGTGAGCGCAGCGCGGCGTGCTGGGCCACGAGGACGCCCTCGTCCGCCCCGGCCTCGCTCCCGGCGGCCGCAACGGCGTCGAGGGCCACGTGCGCCGTGACGTCGCACGTGCCGTCGGGCAGGGGCGGCACCCGGCGACCGGACCGGTAACCGCTGAGCGTGCCGAGTGGCGGCCGGGTCCCCCGCAGGTGGGCGTAGTCCACCGCGAGGAGCGCGCCGGCACCGATCCGGCCGAGCAGCCGGACGTGCCCCTGCCACCAGCCGTCCCTGGTGCGGCCGACCTCGACGCGGTCCCCCTCCTCGAGTCCGTCGAGCGGCCACCACCGCCGGCACCAGTCGAGGTCGTCGTCGCCGGGTGCGCCGTCGAGCCGTTCCCGGCCCGTGGCCGGGTCGACGAGGACCACGTGCGGGCGCCCGTCCGGCCCGATCTCGAGCACCGGGCAGGGCACGGTGTCGAGCACCTCCCAGACCACGACGAGGGCGTCGGCGAAGACCTCGTAGGGGATGCCGCCGTCGGCGCGGCTCCACCCGAC
>DASQJO010000251.1:0-4728 GCA_035630955.1 Kineosporiaceae bacterium | reverse complement strand
CGCGCACATTGCGCACCCATTGGGTGTTGCCTCGCGGCGCCACCAGGTACTGCCGCCCGTCGTGGTCGAGCAGGTTGACGACGGTCGTGCGTACCTGGCCGCTGGAGCGGCCGACGACGGCGAGCTCCCGGGTGCCGCGGTAGCTCACGCCCCAACGGGCGAGCCGGCGGACGAGCGGGTTGAAGACGTTGCGCGTGAACCAGCCGGGCTCGATGTAGCGCTGCGTCGGTTCCATGATGTCCTCGTCTCGTTGTGAGAGCGCTGCTCTCGTTTCTGAGCACTGATCTTGCATGAGAGCGCCGCTCGTGTCAACCTGCTGCCATGGCCGCCACCGCACGTGCCCGCGTCCGCGCCGAGATCACCGACGAGATCACGGCGATCGCCCGCCGCCACCTGGCCGAGCAGGGCGCGAGCGGGCTCTCCCTGCGTGCCGTAGCTCGCGAGCTCGGCATGGTCTCCTCGGCGGTCTACCGGTACTTCCCGAGCCGCGACGCCCTGCTGACGGCCCTGATCGTCGACGCGTTCTCCGCGGTCGGCGACGCCGCGGAGCAGGCCGAGGTCACCCGTCCGCGGGAGGACGTGGAGGGCCGCTGGGTGGCGGCGGCCCTCGGCGTCCGGGCCTGGGCGCGAGCGCACCCGCACGAGTACGCGCTCGTCTACGGGACCCCGGTGCCCGGCTACCGCGCGCCCGCGGACACCATCGACCCGGCGCAGCGCGTGAACCTGGTGCTGCTGCGCATCGTGGCCGACGGCGTCGCGAGCGGCGTCGTCGAGCCGGGTCCGCCGCTGCGGACGCCCCCGTCGCTCGCCGCCGACCTCGCCGCCGTCCGCGCCGCCCTGGCCCCCGACGTCCCCGACGCCGTGTTGTGCCGCGCGCTGCTCGTGTGGACGCAGGTGCTCGGCGGGATCAGCTACGAGCTCTTCGGCCACCTGCAGAACGGCGTCCACGACCTCGACGCCTTCTTCGAGCTGCAGGTCCGGCAGGGCGCGGCCTACCTGCTGCGCGGGGCCGCCCGGTGACCGGCGACCCGCCGGAGGCCGGCCTCGAGGACGTCCCGGAGCCGGAGGGCACCCCCGGCATCGCGGCACGGCTCCCACGCAAGCGGACGGCGGCCGGCGCCCTGGTCCGCGACCCGCGGGGCAGGCTGGTCTTCGTCGTGCCCGCGTACAAGCCCGGCCTGGACATCCCCGGCGGCATGGTCGAGGACGGCGAGTCGCCGGCGCGGGCGTGCCGGCGCGAGGTCGCCGAGGAGATCGGGCTGGACCTGACGCCCGGGCGCCTCCTGGTCGTCGACTGGACACCCGCGCGCGGGGTGTGGAGCGACGCGCTCGCGCTGGTCTTCGACGGCGGCGTGCTGAGCGAGCAGCAGGCGCGCGACCTGCGCGCCCACGACGCCGAACTCCTGGACGCGCTCCTGCTGACCCTCGACGAGGCCACCGCTCGGCTTCGGCCCGGGATGCTGCGACGGCTGCGCGCCGCGTCCGCCGCGCTGGATGACGGCCGCTTCCGCTACCTCGAGAACGGCACCGACCCGGCGGCCGGAGGCACCTAGGCCGACCGCGAGGGGGCCTCGACGCAGCCGGCGCACGTGCCGCTCAGCGCGACGTGGGTCGGGTCGAGGACGAAGCCCGACTCCTGGCGCATCCGCGCCCCGGCGCTCTCCAGGACGTCGGCGGGCAGGTCGACGACAGCCCCGCAGGAGCTGCACTGCGCGTGGACGTGCACGTCGCCGCCGTGGACCAGGTGGTAGGCGGTCGCGCCGTGCCCGATGTGGACGTGCTGGACGACGCCCAGGTCGCACAGCGCGTCCAGGGTGCGGTAGACGCTGGCGCGGTGGACCGACGCGTCGACCTGGGCCACCCGGGCGACCACGTCCTCGGCCCCCAGGTGGGCCCCGGAACCGGCGAGCACGGCGAGCACCGCCTTGCGCGGACCCGTCATCCGCTCGCCGCGCGCCCGGAGGAGCCCGCCGACCTGCTCGACGAGCTCCGGAACGGAGGGCTGCCCGGCCTCGGCGCTGGACTGCATGGCGCCATTGTGCCCTCCGGGTACGCTCGCCGTCGTGGAGAGCGCGCCGCCGGCTCCGGCCCGGCCGCCGCGCGCCGCGCGATCGGGGGCCGTGGCGCTCGTGGCGGTCGTGACGTCCGTCGGCGGCCATGCTCTCGCCGGAGGCTCCGTCCCGCCGCTCGCCGCGCTCGCCGGGTTCACCCTCGCGGTGGGTGCGGCGACGACGTCACTGGCCCGGGTGCGCTGGACGCCGGCCCGCCTGCTCGCGGTGCTCGCGGTCGCCCAGGGCGGGAGCCACCTCGCGTTCGAGCACCTCGCCCCCGTGCCCGGCCCCGGCGGCGACCTGCGGATGGTCGCCTGGCACGCGCTCGCCGGCGTCGTCGCGTGCGTGCTCGTGCTGCGTGCCGAGGGGTGGTGGTGGCGGGTCTTCGCCGGTCCCGCCTCCGACCTCTCCCCCACGGTCGCGCCGGTCGAGCCCCCCGCGCCGCCGGCGGGGTGGACCGCACCGCCCCCGGGGCGGCCCCGCGACCCCGCGCTGCCCCGGAGAGGACCGCCGCTGTCGGCCGCCGCCTGACAGCTCCCCGGTCCTCCCGAAAGGTCCCCCTCCCCATGTCACCTGCTCGTACCCTGCGCCGCCGGCTGCTCGTCGCCGCCGCCGGCGTGCCGTTCCTCGGCCTCCTCCTCGGAGTGCTCCTCGTCGCCGGGGCCGCCCCGGCGTCCGCCCACGACGTGCTCATCTCGTCCAGCCCCGCCGACGGTGCGACCGTCCGGACGCCGCCCTCGACCGTCACTCTGACGTTCAACGAGAGCGTGCGCGCACCCGCCTACGTCGTCGTCACCGGCGCGAACGGCGTCCGCGTCGACACCGGCAAGGCGCGCATCGTCGACGCGACCGTCACGCAGGGGCTGCGGCACTCCGTCCCGGCCGGGACGTACACCGTCGCGTACCGGGTGGTGTCCGACGACGGCCACCCGGTCGAGGCCGAGCTGAGCTACACCGTGGCCGCCGCGGCTGCCTCGTCGTCGAGCGCCCCGGCCGCCGCCCCCTCGCCGGCGGCGCCGCCGTCGGCGGCCGCGACTTCCGCGGCGGCGGCGCCGTCATCGGTCGCAACGGCCGCCGCGACGACCGCCGGCGGCGACGGCGGTCACCTCGTCCACGTGCTCGGCGGGTTCGCCGTCGTGATCGCGGGGGCCGGGGCGCTGGTCTACGAGCGGCTCCAGCGCCGCCGCCACCCCGAGGAGTCCTCGGCACGACAGTGATCGCCGCGGGCGCATGTCCCGGCCGGAACCGGGTATCCGCTGGTCATGAGCCTCTTCCACCGTTCGGAGAACGCTGCGCAGCGTGCCGGGGACCAAGCCGAGGAGCGCGCCGACGAGGTGCGTGACCGGGCCGAGGACCGCACGACCGAGGAGCGCGCCGCCGACGAGACCCGCGTCGACGACCGGACCCGCGTCGACGACGAGACCCGCGTCGACGACGAGACCCCGGTCGATGACGACACGCGCGTCGACGATCACGTCGATCACGCCGACCGTGAGCACGTGGACGGCGAGGTCGCAGCCACGGCCGGCGGCGCCTCGTCCTACCGGGGGCAGGTCTCCGAGCTCGGGCTGGACCGGAACGCCGTCCTGCAGCGAGAGCGGGAGCGCTACGGCGGGGTCCGGCCGGGCTCGGCCTTCTTCGGCTGGCTGACGGCCACGGGCACCGGCGTCCTGCTCACCGCCCTACTGACCGGGGCCGGCGCCGCCGTCGGCGTCGCGACGAACTCCTCGACCGGCGCGTCGGTCGAGCAGGCGACCGTGGGGCTGGCGGGCGGGATCGCCCTGCTCTGCATCCTGTTCGTCGCCTACTTCTGCGGCGGGTACGTGGCGGGTCGGATGGCGCGGTTCAACGGCGCCAGCCAGGGCGTGGCGGTGTGGGTCATCGCCGTCGTCATCGCCGTCGGCGTCGCCGTCCTGGGTGCGATCGCGGGCCGTCAGTACGACGTCCTGGGCACCCTGAACAGCTTCCCGCGGATCCCCGTCGGCGAGGGCACGCTCACCGGGGCGGGCATCGCCGCCGCCCTGCTGGCCGCCGTCGTCAGCCTGATCGGCTCCGTGCTCGGCGGCCTCGCCGGCATGCGCTACCACCGCAAGGTCGACCGCGCGGGTCTGGGTGTGTAACTGACACGATCAGGACGTGGCGAGCCAGCAGCGACTCACCGTGCCCGATTGGATCAGGAGCTGGACGACGACGGTCCCCGTGCTGGCCGTCGTCGTCCTCGTGCTCACGTGGGGGCGGACACTGCCGACCCCCGTCGCGGCGGCGGTCGCACTGCTGCTGGCGGTCGCCGTGCTCGCGGCGGTCCACCACGCCGAGATGGTCGCCGCCCGCGTCGGCGAGCCGCTCGGGTCGCTGGTCCTCGCGGTCGCCGTGACGGTGATCGAGGTCGGGCTGATCGTCACGCTGATGGTGTCCGGCAAGGGCGACACCTCCACCCTCGCCCGGGACACCGTCTTCGCGGCAGCCATGATCACGTGCAACGGGATCCTCGGGCTGTCCCTCCTCGTGGGCGCCGTCCGGCGGGGGCTCGCGGTGTTCAACGCCGAGGGCGCCGGTGCCGCGCTCGCCACGGTCGCCACGCTCGCCGTGCTCTGCCTGGTGCTGCCGACGTTCACCACCTCGCGACCGGGCCCGGAGTACACGGGCGCGCAGCTGACCTTCGCGGCGGTGGCCTCCC
>DASQJO010000250.1:0-3807 GCA_035630955.1 Kineosporiaceae bacterium | reverse complement strand
CGGGCTCGTCGCCCCGCCCCAGCCCGCGGCCGGCGCCGCATGGGTGGACGCCGGTCAGGCGGCGGCGTTGCTGCCGGTGACGGTGGCCCCGCTGGTCCGGCCCCGATGAGGTCGCCGGTTACCGTGGGCGGATGCTGCAGCGGAGCGGTCGTCGTCGCCGGCTGCGGGTCGTAGCGGCCGTCGTCGCCGGTCTCGTCGTCCTCGCTCTCGCCGCGGCCTTCGGCGTCGCCTGGTACTTCGCCGGCGTGGCCGTCGCGGTGGAGCACGGTGTCGACCGACCGCTGACGGCGACTCTCGCGGCGGGCGATCGGGTCCGGCTGCCCGCATCCGGGGAGGCCGCGGTGCCGGGGCGGTTCGGGCTGGAGTGGAACGGCGGATACGGGCAGATCGGCGTCGTCGTCGGGCGGGACGGCGGGCACGTCGTCCGCTCCTTCACCACGCTGCAGGGCGCGCTCGCGCCGGGGACGGCAGCGCGGGTGGACCCGTACGCGTACGACGGCGACCCGCGGACGGCGCTGGGGCTGGACTTCCAGGACGTGTCCGTGCCCGGCGAGCTCGGCGCCTATCCCGCCTGGTACGTCCCGGCGGCCGGTACGAACGGGACGTGGTTCGTGCACGTCCACGGGCACAACGGCGCGCGGGGGGAGTCCCTCCGCTACCTGAGGACGCTGCACGCGCTCGGCATGCCGGTGCTGGTGCCGACCTACAGGAACGACGTCGGGGCACCGGCCTCGCCGGACGGTGTCAACCACCTCGGCGCGACCGAGTGGCGCGACGTGGAGGCGGCCGTGCGATGGGCACTGGATCACGGCGCGCGAGACGTCGTGCTCGGCGGGTGGTCGATGGGCGGCGCGATCGCTCTGCAGGTGGCCGACCGGTCGGACGTCGCGGGCAAGGTCCGCGGGCTCGTGCTCGACTCCCCGGTGGTGGACTGGGGGGACGTGCTCCGCAGTCAGGGCGCGGACCGCAACCTCCCGTCCGCGGAGACGGCGCTCGCGATGTGGGTCACAGAGCGCCGGTTCGGGCTCGACTTCGATCGCTTCGACTGGGTGGCGAGGGCCCGTGACCTGAAGGTGCCGACGTTGCTCGTGCACAGCGACGACGACCACTACGTGCCGGACGGCCCCGGCAAGCAGCTGGCGGCGGCGCGGCCGGACCTCGTGACGCTGCACCTCGTGCCCGGCGCCGGACACACCGAGGGGTGGAACACCGACCCCGCCGGCTACGAGCGCGTCCTCAGCGACTGGGTCCGCGCCCACGCGTCGGTACCGGTGCCGACGGACTGAGCCCTGCGGCCCGCTGCTCATGCGGCGCGGGGGCTGTGGTGGGTGGCGTTGCGGAGGAGTGGGCAAGTCGCGTGAAGAGCAGGTGCCGTGATCGCTCGGTCATTCAGGACGTGCAACGAATGACGTCAGACCTCGAGCTCGGCCAGTTCACGGGCAAGATTGGCGCGAGCCGCGCTCTCCCAGCGTTCGCGGCCGGCGGGCGTCCGGTAGAGCCGCGGCATGGCCTCGAGCGCCTTCAGCACCGTCGCCCGCCCGCTGCGGAACATCGGCTCGGGCACGTGCGCGTACTCCTGACGGACCGCGCTCACGTAGCGCGTGTACCGCTCGGGCCCCGCGGCGAGCACGGCGAGGTCGGCGTCGCAGAGCAGCGCGCCCTCGGCGTCCCCGGGCGCCGGCTCGTGGTGCAGCGTGATCCGCACCAGGTCGGCGACGCGATCCGCGCGCGGCTCCGGCACACCCAGTCCGGTGAGCACCTCGCGGGCGAGGGTGGCGCTGCGCTCCTCGTCGTCCCCGGGCCGGCCCTCGTACACCGCGTCGTGGAACCACGCGGCCAGCCGCACGACCTCGACGTCCGCCGTGCTTCCCGGGGCGAGCTCGTCGACGGCCGTCAACACCTCCGCGAGGTGCTCGGCGTCGTGGTAGTGCCGGTGCTCCTCGTGCCAGCGCGCGAGCAGCGCGGCGCCCGCGCCCGCGACGTCCTGGTCGTCCGCGGTCGCTCCGGCGGCGCGAACCGTGCGCGCCCAGGCCTCGTTCAGATCCGGCACGCGCCCATTCTGGCCAGCCGCGGCGCCGCCGGGGGAGCGAAAGCGCGAGGCGGTACGACCCGAGGGGGAACGGGTCGCACCGGCCTCGCCCGGTTGTCGGGCTCGGGGTCGGGTCAGCCGTTGGTGGCCGGCCGAGTCCCGAGCGTGACGGACAGGTCCTGCTTGTCGCCGTTCCGGACGACGGTCAGCGTGACCTTCGTGCCCGGACGCAGCGCGCGGATCTGCGCGACCAGCGAGTCCGAGCCGTCGATCGTCGTCCCGTTGAGGGCGATGATCGCGTCCCCGGCCTTGACGCCGCCGGACGCCGCGGCGCCGCCGGAGGTCACGCTGTCGACCACGGCCGCCTGACGCTGCGCGCCGCCGACGCTCGTCGTCCCGTCCTTGAGTGTGACGCCGAGCAGCGCGTGCTTGACGCTGCCGGTCTGGATGAGCTGGTCGGCGACGTCCTTGGCCTCGTTCGCCGGGATCGCGAAGCCCAGACCGATGTTGCCGGACTGCCCGGACGAGGCGCCGAGCGAGGCGATCGACGACGTCACACCGATGACTCGGCCCTGGGCGTCGATGAGGGCGCCGCCACTGTTGCCCGGGTTGATCGCGGCGTCGGTCTGGATGGCGTTCGTCACGACCGGCTCGGCCTGCGCCTGCCCGGGGGCGAACGGGTTGTCGCTGCCGCCACCCCCGCCCTGGGTCGTCGTCACCGGCCGGTTCAGGGCGCTGACGATGCCCGTCGTCACGGTGTCGGAGAGCCCGAGCGGGTTGCCGATCGCCATCACGGGGTCGCCGACCTTGATGGCGGACGAGTTGCCGATCCGCGCCGGCTTGAGGTCCGACGGTGGGTTCTTGATCTTGAGGACGGCGAGGTCGGTCGAGGGGTCGGTGCCGACGACGGACGCGCTGTACGTCCGGCCGTCGCTCAGGATCACGGAGAGCTGGCCGCCGTTGCCGGCGTCCGCGACGACGTGGTTGTTCGTCACGACGTGGCCGCTCGTGTCGTAGATGATCCCCGAGCCCTGGTCGCCCTGGCCGTTGCCGAGGTTGAGCTGGACGGCGACCACGCTCGGCTGGACGGCGGCGGCGACGGCGGTCCAGTTCGGGTTCGCGGCGGTGCTGTTGACCAGCGGCGCCGAGTTCTGCGACGACGAGGCGCTCGGGCCGCTGCCCGAGAACGACTGCGACGCCGGCGAGTCGTCGCGGCTCTCGACGATGCCGGCCGTCAGCAGGCTCGCGAGGACGGCGGCGCCGGCACCGACGGCCACGGTCCCGATCCAGCCGGGGCCGCGCCGGTCCCTGACGGGACGAGGCTGCTGCGGGGCGGGGGAGCCGTACGGGGTGGTGAAGAGCGGGTGCGGCGGCTGGCCGGACCCCTGGTCGGGGCTCGGATAGGGCGTCTGCTGGTACGGCGCCTGCTGGTACGGCGCCTGGTAGGGGTCCTGGTGCTGCGGCGCCTGGAACGACTGGTCGGCGTCCGTCCGGCTCGAACCGGCGACGGGGGCGGCGGCGGGCATCGGCGTGGTCCGCGCGGTGTCGGCGTCGTGCTCAGGGCCCGGCGTCGTGTCCTGGCCGTCGGTCATCGTTCCGCTCTTCGGGCCCGGGCTCGCCCACGGCGCCGGCCACTGGTCACGCCCGGGGTCGGGGGAGTTGGACATCTCGCGTCACCCTCTCGTCATCGGATGGGTCCATTGCACGGCACCCGCCTTGAGGTTCCCTCGGGTGTTCCTGGGCGTTGCCTGAGAACTTGCCAAGCCTGCGCGGAGCCG
>DASQJO010000249.1:0-3979 GCA_035630955.1 Kineosporiaceae bacterium | reverse complement strand
GCTCTCGATCGCGCGCGCAGGTGTCCCTGCGGCCGAGAGGCGGTCGGCGAGGGCCCGGGCACGCCCGGCGAGCTCGCCGACGGGGGCGTGCAGTGCGGTGGACGTCGGCGTGGCGGGTCCGGTGAGGGTGGCCTCGAGCGCGGCGAGGGTCAGCTTGTCGACGCGCAGGGCGCGGGCCAGGGGGTGCCGGCGGAGGCGCTCGACGACGTCCGCCGTGCCCAGCAGGAGGCCGGCCTGCGGACCGCCGAGGAGCTTGTCCCCGCTGGCCGTCACGAGGTCGGCGCCGGCGGCGAGCGTGCTCGCGGCGTCCGGCTCGTCGGGCAGCAGCGGGTCGGGGGCGAGCAGTCCCGAGCCGATGTCGACGACGACCGGCGCGGCGAGCGTCGCGAGCTCACGGACCTCGACCGACGCCGTGAACCCGGCGACGACGAAGTTCGACGGATGCACCTTGAGGACGAACCCGGTCGCCGGCCCGATCGCGTCGGCGTAGTCGCGCAGCGTCGTGCGGTTCGTCGAGCCGACCTCGCGCAGCCGCGCGCCGGTCGACTCCAGCAGGTCCGGCAGCCGGAAGCCGTCGCCGATCTCGACGAGCTCGCCGCGGCTGACGACGATCTCCTTGCCCTGGGCGAGCACGGTGGCCGCGAGCACGGCGGCGGCGGCGCCGTTGTTGACGACGTGCACCGCCTCCGCGGCGGGGACGGCGGCGGCGAGCGCCGCCAGCACGCCGCGGCCGCGGCGGGCCCGGCGTCCGGTGGCGAGGTCGAGCTCGACGTCCGTGGTGCCGGCGACCGCCTCCATCGCCTCGATCGCGGCGCGGCTGAGCGGCGCGCGGCCGAGGTTGGTGTGCAGCACGACGCCGGTCGCGTTGATCACCGGGCGCAGCGACGTGGACCGCGAGGGCAGGGCCGCGAGCGCGGCGTCTGCGGCCTCCCCGGCGTCGATCTCCCCGGTCCGGACCTTGCCCAGCACCTCCGCGACGGCCGCCTTGACCGCCGGACGACCGAGCCGCTCGGCGGCAGCGGCGAGCCGCGGGTCGGCGAGGACGGCGTCCGTCCGCGGCACGCGCCGACGCGGGTCGTCGCCGGTGCCTGTGGTGTCCGGCAGGGTGTCGGCCACCGGCGGAGTGTAGGTCGCCCGCCCCGGGACGGCCCGTCAGCCGCCGTCCCGCGCGCAGCGCAGGATCGCCTCGACGGTGGCGTCGACGTCCGCGTCGTCCGTGGACCAGTTCGACACCGAGATCCGCATCGCCGCTCGGCCCAGCCAGACGGTGCCGCTCAGCCACGCCGTCCCCTCGGCCTGGACGCGCGCGACGACCCGGCGTGTGCGGTCGTCGTCCCCGTCGAACCGGACGAGGACCTGGTTGAGCACGACCTCGTTGAGGACCTGGACGCCGTCGGCGGCGGCGAACCGCTCGGCGAAGCGGCGGGCGAGGGAGCAGCTGCGCTCGATCAGGTCCGCGACACCCTGCCGGCCGAGGGCGGCGAGCGCCGCGTGGACGGCGAACCCCCGGGCGCGGCGGGAGTGGTCGGGCCCGTACTCGAGCCCGTCGCGGGCGCCGTCCGCACCGCTGATCAGGTAGCCGGCGTGGCTGCCCATCGCCGTCCGGTGCGCCTCGGGGTGCGCGCAGAGGACCAGACCGGAGTCGTAGGGCACGTTGAGCCACTTGTGCCCGTCGGTCGCCCACGAGTCCGCGTGCTCCACACCCGCGACGAGGTGCCGGAGCCGCGGGCTCGCCGCCGCCCACAGCCCGAACGCGCCGTCGACGTGCACCCAGCCGCCGCGCTCGTGGACGAGATCACAGATCTCACCGACCGGGTCGAGGGCGCCGGAGTTGACGTTGCCCAGCTGCGCGCAGACGACGAGCGGACCCTCGCCCCCGGCGAGCGCGTCGCGCAGCGCGTCGGGGCGCATCCGGCCCTGGTCGTCCGCCGGCACCAGCTCGAGCGCGCCGGCGCCCACGCCGAGGAAGCGCAGCGCCCGGTCGATCGTCCCGTGCCGGCCCTCGCCCGCGAGCACGCGCACCCGCGGGGCGCCCCAGAGCCCCTGACCCGCCCAGTCCCACCCGGCCGCGCGGAGCTGCTCGGCGAGCCCGACCGCGAGGCCGGTCAGGCTCGCCGCCTGCGCGCCGGTGACGAACCCGACCGACGAGCCGGCGGGCAGGCCGAGGAGGTCCACGACCCACGCGCCCGCGACCTCCTCGGCGACGGCGGCCGCGGGACCCATGACGGCGAGCCCGGCGTTCTGGTCCCACGCCGCGGCCAGCCAGTCCGCGGCGAGCGCCGCCGGCGTCGTGCCGCCGACGACGAAGCCGAAGTAGCGCCCGCTGCCGGACGGCATCACCCCCGGGCCGGCGGCGCGGGCGAGCCGGTCGACCACGTCCTGCGCGTCGGATGGGCCGTCGGGCAGCGGCCCGCCGAGCGCAGCTCGCAGGTCCGCCGTCGACGGCATCGGGCCGAGCGGGCGGTCCGGCAGGCTCTCGAGGTAGGCGACCGCCTGCTCGAAGGCCTCGCCGAGCGGCGTCTTCCAGTCGGGGCGGATCACGTCGCGCTCCTCTCGTCGGATGATCCCGACGCTAGGGCCGCGAGCCGCTCCCGGTCATCCCTGTTCACCCGGAGATCGGTGCTCAGCTGCTGCGGCGATGCTCGGCGTGTGCGGGTTCCGGACGCCGAGAAACCCGCACGGGCCGAGCATCCCCGCATCCGCGGAGCACGTGAGAGCCTGACCGGCATGACCGGTTTGCGCAGCGACCAGTGGTACGCCGGCAACGACCGCAACGCCTACATCCACCGGGCGTGGATGCGCCGCGGCGTGCCGCAGTCGGCCTTCGAGGGGCGTCCGCAGATCGCCATCGCCAGCACCGCCTCCGACCTCACGCCGTGCAACCGGCATCTCGACGAGATCGCCTCGAGCGTCGCCAACGGCGTCTGGGAGGCCGGCGGCGTCCCGCTCGTGCTGCCCGTCATGTCGCTCGGCGAGACGAACGTCCGGCCGACGGCGATGCTCTGGCGCAACCTCGCGGCCATGTCGATCGAGGAGATGATCCGGGCCAACCCGGTGGACGCCGTCGTCCTGCTCGGCGGCTGCGACAAGACCATCCCCTCGCTCCTGATGGCCGCGGCGTCGGTCGACCTGCCGGCCGTCGTCGTCCCCGGCGGGCCGATGCTCAACGGGACATTCCGCGGTGTCCCGCTCGGGTGCGGCACCGACGTGTGGCGGCTGTCGGAGGAGGTCCGCGCGGGGACGCTGTCGCGCGAGGCGTTCCTGGAGTCCGAGTCGTCGATGATCCGCTCGCGCGGGCACTGCAACACCATGGGGACGGCGTCCACCATGGGCCTGCTCGCCGAGGTGCTCGGCATGACCCTGACCGGGACGGCGGGGCTCCCGGCGCCGGACAGCCGACTGCTCGCGCAGTCGCACGGCAGCGGACGGCTCGCGGTGGAGCTCGTCGCGCAGCAGCGGCGGCCGAGCCAGGTCATGACCCGGGCCTCGTTCGCCAACGCCATCGTCGCGCTCGCCGCGCTCGGCGGGTCGACGAACGCCGTGGTCCACCTGCTGGCGATCGCCGGGCGGCTCGGCGTCGAGCTGACCCTGGAGGACTTCGACCGCATCGGGCACGACGTCCCCCTGCTCGTCGACCTCCAGCCCGCGGGGCGGTTCCTCATGGAGGACTTCCACCGCGCGGGCGGGCTGCTCGCCGTGCTGCGCGAGGTCCAGGAGCTGCTCGATCCCTCCGCGATCGCCGTCGATGGCCGCCCGCTCGTCGACCACCTCGACGACGCCCACATCTGGGACGCCGAGGTGCTGCGCCCGCTCGACACGCCGCTGAAGGAGAACGCCGGGATCGCGGTGCTGCGGGGCAACCTCGCGCCGTCGGGTGCGGTCATCAAGCCGGCTGCGGCGTCCCCGCACCTGCTCAAGCACCGTGGCCGTGCGGTCGTGTTCGACTCCGTCGAGGACATGCGCCACCGGCTCGACGATC
>DASQJO010000248.1:0-2631 GCA_035630955.1 Kineosporiaceae bacterium | reverse complement strand
GCCCGGTCAGGACGCTCAGCAGCCGGGTCCACGCGGTGGCCGGGCCGCCGACGAGCTGCCAGGCCCAGAGCAGGGTCGTGTAGAGGGGCGTGTGCACCTCGGTCCACCCGACGTCGAGCAGGTGCCGGTACCCGGCGGACGTCTGGTCGACGGAGAAGATCTCGTCGATCCAGTAGCTCTGGTTCGTGGCGAAGACGATCCGGACGACGACGGCCGCCACCACGACGGCCAGGCACAGCACCGTGACGAGATCGACGCGAGGGCGACGGCTCGGGCGCGGGGCCGGGCCGGCCTGCCGGCCGGTGGTCGACGCGCCGAGAGCCACGATCGTCACGGTACCCGAGCGGACCGCCGCGACCGGGGGAGCGGTGGATCCACGCCGGCGGCGCGTTGATCGCGCACGCTCGGGGAAAGAAGCACGTCGTGGCCACCGACACCGACGCCGTCCTCACCGCCGTCCTCGCCCGCTTCGCCGCCGTCGCCTCCCTGGCGCTGAAGGATCCCGGCGGGTGGATGGGCTCCGGCGACGACAGACCGGACCCGCTCCCCGTCCAGGCGCTGCAGCGCGCCCGCCTCCTCCTCACCGGCAAGCTCCATCCGGGCGCGCCCGGCTGGGACGAACTCCCCGTCGAGCGGCGCGACAGCTGGTGGGTGCGCCGGATCCAGGCGGTGGCGGCGCCGATCGCGGCGACGCCGCGCGTGTTCGGCGTCCTCGCCGACCGGGTGCCCGTCCAGGGAGCGTTCGGGACGGCGGTCGCCGGCCTCGTCGTCTGCGCCGTCGCGCGCGAGCACGGCGTCCGTGACCCGGCGGAGTGGGTCCCACTGCTGGGCCGCGTGCTCTTCGAGCGCGAGCTGGGCCGGCCGCAGCCGATCCAGATGGTGCCACCGCCGGACCAGGCGCCGCCTCCGCACGCGGGCCCCCTCCGCAAGCTCGGCGGTGCCCTGTGGCGGCTCACGCAGGTGATCTGGGAGGCGCAGAGCCTGTTCGACGAGCGGCCGCGCGGAGCGTGGTTCTGGCGCACGCTGGGCAAGGTGCCGATCGTGGGCCTCCCCGCCGGCGTCCTCGACGAGCGCGGCGCCGTCGCCCGCGCCGCCGAGCTCACCGCCGACCTCGTGACGGACCGCGGCTACGCTCCCGCCTCGTGAGCCCCGGCGTCCCTCCCGTCGTCGACCGTGCCTGGCTGAGCGGGCGGGAGGTCGTGGTCGCCGACGTCCGCTGGTATCTCGACGGCCGCTCCGGCCGCGCGGCCTACGAGGCCGGTCACCTACCGGACGCGGTCTTCGTCGACGTGGACGCCGACCTCGCCGGGCCGCACCCGCCGGGGCCCTCGACCGCCGGCCGGCACCCGCTGCCCGAGCCCGCCGCGTTCGCGTCGGCCATGGGGGCGCTGGGCATCGGGGACGACGACGTCGTGGTGGCCTACGACGACGCCGGAGGCGTGATCGCCGCCCGGCTCGTCTGGATGCTGCGCGCCACCGGCCACCCGGCGGCACTGCTCGACGGCGGCCTCCGCCCGGACGACGAGCTGTCGACCGAGCCCGCACGTCGGCCGCCCGTCCCGTTCACGGCGCGCCCCTGGCCGGACGACCGGATCGCGGGTCCGGTGGACGCCGTCGACCGCGGCAACCTCGTCCTCGACGCGCGGAACCGGGACCGCTACCGCGGCGAGGTGGAGCCCGTCGACCCGCGGCCCGGCCACATTCCCGGCGCGCGCAACCTGCCGGCCCGCGAGAACCTCGACGCCGACGGCTGCGTGCTGCCGGTCGCCGAGCTGCGCGCGCGGTTCGCGGCCGTCGGCGTGGACGGGCCGGACGCGACGAGGCGGGTGGTCTCGTCGTGCGGCTCCGGCGTCACCGCGTGCCACACCCTGCTGCTGCTCGAGCACGCGGGGCTGGGGGAGGGGCGGCTGTACCCGGGCTCCTGGTCGGCGTACAGCAGCGACCCCGACCTGCCGGCGGCGACGGGGGACGAGCCGGGCTGAGCCGCCGTGACCGGCGGGCGGGTCTGTCGGCGGCGGCTGACAGCATGGCGGAGTGACCGGCACGCCGACCCTCGCCCCCGCCCGCCAGGGCTCGACGCGCCGCGTCGTCGGCCTGGTCAGTGCCGTCGTGCTCGTCGACGTCCTCTTCTACTCGGCCATCACGCCCCTGCTGCCGTCCTACGTGGCCGAGCTCGGGCTCA
Organism: Kineosporiaceae bacterium; assembly: GCA_035630955.1. Lineage (GTDB taxonomy): Bacteria > Actinomycetota > Actinomycetes > Actinomycetales > Kineosporiaceae > DATKNA01. The sequence goes on along the minus strand of DASQJO010000248.1, from coordinate 449 downwards.
GCAAGAGCCAGGCGGGCCAGCTGGCCGGTGCGTACGCCCTGGGCACGCTCCTCGCGTCGCTGCCCGCCGGCTGGCTCGCGGCACGCGCCGGTGCCCGCCGGACCCTGCTCGGCGGCCTCGCCCTGCTGGCGGCGTCGAGCATCGCCTTCGCGTTCGGGACGAGCTTCGTGCCGCTCGCGGCCGCGCGGTTCGCGCAGGGGGTGTCGGGCGCGGCCTCCTGGGCGGCCGGGTTGACGTGGCTCGTGAGCGTGACCCCGCGGGAGCGCCGTGCGCAGGTGATCGGCGCCGCCCTCGGCACCGGTATCGCCGGCTCCATCGGCGGCCCCGTGCTCGGCGCCCTGGCGCATGTCGTCGGTCCGCGGCCGGTGTTCTCCGGCGTCGGCGTGCTGGCGCTCGGGCTCGCCGTCGCGGTGGCGTTCACGCCGCTGTCGGGCGACGCGCCTCCGACA
>DASQJO010000247.1:0-8117 GCA_035630955.1 Kineosporiaceae bacterium | reverse complement strand
GCAGACCGCACGCCAGGTGCTCGAGCATCAGGCCCTGCGCGTCGAGAGCCGGACCGACCCGCTCACCGGCGTCGGCAACCGGCGTGCGCTCGACGAGGAACTGCGCCACATGCTGCGGTTCACGCCGATGCCGCTGGCGCTCGTGCTCGTCGACATCGACCGGTTCAAGCAGGTCAACGACGCGTTCACGCACGTCGTGGGCGACGAGGTGCTGCGCCGGGTGGCCGAGTGCCTGAGCCGGGAGCTGCGCGGCGGGGACCACCTCGCCCGCTACGGCGGCGACGAGTTCATCGCCCTGCTTCCGCGGACCGGCGACCAGGAGGCCCGCCAGGTGGCGCAGCGGATGAGCGACGCCATCGCGCGGCTGCCCTGGTCCGAGCTGGCCGACGGGCTCACGGTCGGGGTGAGTACGGGCTCGGCCGCCCTGTGGTCGCTGACGGGACGACGGCCGGACCGGGACGCGGAGAACCTCTTCCGGCGCGCGGACGAGGCCCTGCTGGAGGCCAAGCGGCGCCGCGCCGAGGGCGGGCCGCCGGTCGTGATGTGGCCCTCGCCGCGCCGACGGCGACCGTCGTCCCTGGAGGACGGCGAGGTCGTGCCGCTCGGCGCCGCCGAGGCCGACGGCGAGTGGCACGAGCGCGACGACGGGTTCGGCGCGGCCGGGCTCGACGAGGCGTACGGCAGTGACGGCCTCGAGGAGGCCCCGCCCGCGGTCGTCGGCCGGGACGCGCCCGTGCACGGGCCGATCTCGGCGCCGGTGACGGCTCCGCTGCGGGGCCCGGGGCGCGGCGCGCACGAGCGGGTCGGGCCGCCGGACGCCGGGGCGGGCCCGTCCGGCCGAGCGCCGCTGCACGGGCTCAACGGGAACGCCTCCGGGGCAGCGCACCCCCCGCCGGCGACGACGGCGCTCCGGCCGCTCGAGCCCGTTGGTCTGCCCGGTCTGGCTGGACCGCCTGGACCGCCTGGACTGCCGGCCGAGCCCGGCACGCCGGCCGAGGGCGTCCCGCAGGTCCCGGCCACGCGTTCACGGCGGCGGGCCACGGTGATCGACCTCAGCGGCGCCTCCACCTCGCGCACGCCCTTCGGCTGACCGCCGGGGTGCCGAGGAGCCTCGCTCAGCCGAGCCAGCGCAGCAGCGCCTGCTCGCAGGCCCGCAGCTGCGCGACCGGCACGTGCTCGTCGTCCGCGTGCGCCACGCTCGGGTCCCCCGGGCCGAAGTTGACGGCCGGGACACCGAGCGCGCTGAACCGGGCGACGTCCGTCCAGCCGTACTTCGCGGTCGCGGGCGCCCCGATCGCCTCGACGAACGCGGCGGCGGCGGGACGGTCCAGCCCGGGTCGCGCACCGTCGGCGGCGTCCACGATCTCGACCTCGAACCCCTCGAACACCTCGCGGACGTGCTCGCTCGCCGTCGCCGCATCCTTGTCCGGGGCGAACCGGTAGTTGACGACGATCCGGCACTCGTCGGGGATGACGTTCCCGGCGACGCCGCCGGAGATGAGGACGGCGTTCAGGCCCTCGCGGTAGACCAGACCCTCGACCTCGACCTCGCGCGGCTCGTAGGCCTGCAGCCGGGTCAGCACCCGGCCGGCCTCGTGCACCGCGTTGCGCCCTCGCCACCACCGGGCGGAGTGCGCGGCGAGGCCCCGGGTCGTCACCTGCGCCCGCAGCGTGCCGTTGCAGCCGCCCTCGATGCCCGCGGCCGTGGGCTCGAGGAGGACGGCCAGATCGCCCGCGATCCACTCCGGGTGCTCGCCCGCCAGTCGCCCGAGGCCGTTGCGGGCGGCGTCCACCTCCTCGTTGTCGTAGAACACGAACGTCACGTCCCGGGTCGGGGACGGCAGCGCCGCCGCGACCCGCAGCTGCACCGCCACCCCGCCCTTCATGTCGGCGGTGCCCCGGCCGACGAGGGCGCCGCCGTCGGCGTCCCCCTCGACGCTTCCCTCGAACCGGACCGGGAGGTTGCCCGCCACCGGCACGGTGTCGAGGTGCCCCGCGAGGATCACGCGCTCGGACCGGCCCAGGTCCGTGCGCGCCACGACGGCGTCGCCGTCCCGGAGCACCTGCAGGTGCGGCAGCCGCCGCAGCGCGGCCTCCACGGCGTCGGCCAGCGGACCCTCGTTCCCGCTGACGGACTCGACGTCGCAGAGCGCCCGGGTGAGCTCGACGACGTCCGCGCCGAGGTCGAGCTCGACGGCGGGACGCGGCAGCGGCCGGGCGCTGGTCATGCCCCGAGCCTACGAGGCCTCCCCGCCCGCGCCCGCACGCCGCACCCCGGTACCCGTGCCCTCGCCCGCCCCAGCCGGCACCGCGACCGGTGCTCCGCGCGATCCCGGGAAGGCCCTCCCCGGCACACTCTCGCTTCGAACATGTGTTCGACTCTAGCGCGTCGAGCCTTCCCCAGGAAGCCGCGCGCTCCGGGCCTGTGGACGACGCTGTGAGACGGGTCGCCTCGGCCGGACGATCCGTCGCCTGCCCCTAGTCTGGGGCCATGACCGACGCGAGCACCGGGGCGAGCACGGGGGCAGGGACGGAGGACGGAACGCGCACCGCGTGGGGCCACGGCCTGGCGACGAGCACGGAGGACGGCGCGACCCTCGACACCTGGTACCCGTCCCCGCAGCTCGGTCCCGCGCCGCGCACCAGCTCCCCGCAGGACGTCCCGGCGGAGCTCGGCGCGCTCGAAGCCACCGATCCGCAGCGCGGCGTCCGGCAGGTCGTCGTCCGCACGGAGATCGACCTCGATGCCCCGCCGGTCGACCCGGCCGACGCGTACCTACGCCTGCACCTGCTCTCGCACCGGCTTGTCCGACCCCACGGCCTGAACCTGACCGGCCTCTTCGGCGTGCTCGCCAACGTCGTCTGGACGAACTACGGGCCCTGCCCTGTCGACGACTTCGAGCGGACCCGGCTGCGGCTCCTGGCGGGGCCGCGGACCAAGGGCCGGGTCGAGGTGTTCGGCGTCGACAAGTTCCCGCGGATGACCGACTACGTGGTCCCGGAGGGCGTGCGCATCGGGGACGCCGACCGCGTCCGCCTCGGCGCCCACCTCGCACCCTGCACCACGGTCATGCACGAGGGGTTCGTGAACTTCAACGCCGGCACCCTCGGAGCGTCGATGATCGAGGGGCGGATCTCGGCGGGGGTCGTCGTCGGCGACGGCTCCGACGTGGGTGGCGGCGCGTCCGTCATGGGCACCCTGTCCGGCGGCGGCAGCCACGTCGTCTCGATCGGACGACGGTGCCTGGTGGGCGCGAACGCCGGCATCGGGATCAGCCTCGGCGACGACTGCGTGGTCGAGGCCGGCTGCTACGTGACGGCGGGCACCAAGCTGCGCCTGCTGCCCGAGGACCGCTTCGTCAAGGCGGCCGAGCTCTCCGGGGCCTCCGGCCTGCTGTTCTGGCGGAACTCCGCGACGGGAGTGGTGGAGGCACGCCCGCGCGGCGGCCGCCAGGTGGAGCTCAACGAGGCGCTGCACGCCAACGCCTGAGGACCCAGCCGCGATGACGACGACGACACAGCCGAGGACCCCCGCGTCCTCCTCGCGCTCCCGGCGGCGCCGGGGACGCCCCGTGCTCGTCACCCTGCTCGTGCTGCTGCTGGCCGCCGGCGCGGCCGGCTGGGTGTGGTGGCGCGGCTCCATCGGGACGGTCTCGATCAGGCCGCACTGCACGGCGACGGCGCTCGGCAACAGCACCGACCTCGACCCCGAGCAGGCGGGCAACGCCGCGGTCATCGCCTCGGTCGCGGTCCACCGGGGTCTGCCCGGGCGCGCCGCCACGATCGGCATCGCGACCGCGATGCAGGAGTCGAAGCTGGTCAACCTGCCGGGCGGCGACCGCGACTCGATCGGGCTCTTCCAGCAGCGGCCGAGCCAGGGCTGGGGGACGCCGGCCCAGATCCGCGACCCGGTCTACGCCACGAACGCGTTCTACGACGTGCTCGTCAAGATCGAGGGCTACCAGAACCTGCCCATCACCGCCGCCGCGCAGAAGGTGCAGCGGTCCGCGTTCCCGAGCGCCTACGCCGACCACGAGCCGGAGGCACGGATCCTCGCCTCCGCTCTCACCGGCTACTCCCCGGCCGGCCTGAGCTGCGTGCTGCCCGCCGTCGAGCCCGGCCCCGAGCGGGCGGCCGGGAGCAGCGGGCTCGTACCGCGCGCCGCGGACGTCGTCCAGGCCGCCGGCCGCGAGACCGGCCGGACCGGGAAGGCCGTGCCGGGCGCGCCGCGCCAGGTCCGCTTCACCCTGACCGGCAAGAGCGCGACGGCCGACGCCTGGGCGCTGGCACAGTGGGCCGTGGCCCGCGCCCGCGGCCTCGACGTGGTCGCCGTGGAGACGGCCGGCAAGCGCTGGGAGCGCGCCCGGCCGGACCGCACCTGGAGGCCCGCCACGGGCACCCCGGCGGGGACGGTCGTCGTCACCGTCGGTTGAGCAGATCCGCGTCGTCAGCGGCGGTCGACGGACACGTACGAGCGCTCGGTCTCCCCGACGTAGATCTGCCGCGGGCGCCCGATCTTCGTCGTGGGGTCGGCCGTCATCTCGCGCCACTGCGCGATCCAGCCGGGCAGCCGCCCGAGCGCGAAGAGCACCGTGAACATCTTGGTCGGGAAGCCCATGGCCTTGTAGATGAGGCCGGTGTAGAAGTCGACGTTCGGGTAGAGCTTCCGCTCGACGAAGTAGTCGTCGGAGAGTGCGATCTCCTCCAGCCGCATCGCGATGTCGAGGAGCTCGTCCCGCCGGCCGAGGCTGCCGAGGATCTCGTCCGCGGTCTTCTTGATGATCGCCGCGCGCGGATCGTAGTTCTTGTAGACGCGGTGCCCGAAGCCCATGAGCCGGACGCCGCCCTCCCTGTTCTTGACCTTGCGCACGAAGGTGTCGACGTCGTCGTCGCTTCGGCGGATCTGCTCGAGCATCTCCAGCACGGCCTGGTTGGCGCCGCCGTGCAGCGGACCCGAGAGCGCGTGGATGCCGGCCGACACGGACGCGAAGAGGTTGGCCTGACCCGAGCCCACGAGCCGGACGGTCGACGTGGAGCAGTTCTGCTCGTGGTCGGCGTGCAGGATGAAGAGCAGGTCCAGCGCCCGGACCATCGCGGGGTCGACGTCGTAGGGCTCGGCGGGGAAGCCGAAGGTCATCCGCAGGAAGTTCTCGACCAGGCCCAGGCTGTTGTCCGGGTAGAGGAACGGCTGCCCGACGGACTTCTTGTACGCGTAGGCGGCGATCGTCGGGAGCTTGGCCAGCAGCCGGATGGTGGACAGCTCGATCTGGTCGACGTCCCGGATGCTCAGGCTGTCCTGGTAGAAGGTCGACAGTGCGGAGACGGCGGAGGACAGCACCGGCATCGGGTGCGCGTCGCGGGGGAAGCCGTCGAAGAACCGCTTGAGGTCCTCGTGCAGCATCGTGTGCCGGCTGATCCGCTTGGCGAAGTCGTCGAGCTGGCTCGCCGTCGGCAGCTCGCCGTAGATGAGCAGGTAGCTGACCTCGAGGAAGCTGCTGTGCTCCGCGAGCTGGTCGATCGGGTAGCCGCGGTAGCGCAGGACGCCGGCGTCCCCGTCGATGTAGGTGATCGACGACGTGGTGGCCGCGGTGTCGACGAAGCCGGGGTCGAGCGTGACGTAGCCGGTCGCGGAGAGCAGCTTGGAGATGTCGAGGCCGTCGTTGCCCTCGCTCGCCGGCACGACCGGCAGGTCGAGGCTGCCGCCGGGGTGCTGAAGGGTCACCTGCTGGGCCACCTGCTGGTCGGTCATCCGGGGCTCCTGTGGTCTGGTGCCGGTCGGGCGGCCGCCTCGTAGGCACTGCACCCGACGATTCGATCGCGCCTGATGACCGTCACGCTACCCGCAGGTAGCGATCGTGCACGCCTCAGGTGAGGCGCTGCGCGAGCTGGGCGCAGGCGTCGTCCGCAGCGGTGAGCGCGACCCGGACGTGCCGGGCGCCCGCGGCCCCGTAGAACTCCCCCGGCGCCACGAGCACGCCGCGTTCCGCGAGCCGCCCGACGGTCTCCCAGCAGGGTTCGTCCCGGGTCGCCCAGAGGTAGAGCCCCGCCTCGGAGTGGTCGATGCGGAAGCCACTCGCCTCGAGGGCGCCGCGGACGACGGCCCTGCGCCGCCGGTACCGCTCGCGCTGCTCGGCCACGTGGGCGTCGTCCTCCAGCGCCACGCGCAGCGCCTCCTGCACCGGACGGGGAACGATCATGCCCGCGTGCTTGCGGATCTCGAGCAGCGCGCGCACGATCCCCGGGTCGCCGGCGACGAAGGCGGCGCGGTAGCCGGCGAGGTTGGACTGCTTGGACGCCGAGTAGACGGCCAGCAGGCCGTCGTGGGACCCGCCCGTGACCCTCGGATCGAGGATGCTGGGCACCTCGGTGTCACCCCAGCCGAGCTCGGCGTAGCACTCGTCGCTGGCCACGACCGCGCCGATCGATCGGGCCCAGGCGACGACCTTCGCCAGGTGCTGCACGCCGAGCACCCGCCCGGTCGGGTTCGACGGCGAGTTCACCCAGACCAGGCGGACCCGGCCGGCGCGCGGGCCGACCTGGGCGGTGCCGTCGGCGGGCAGCGGCGACGCCCCCGCCAGGCGGGCGCCGACGTCGTACGTCGGGTAGGCGGCCTCGGGGTGGACGACGAGGTCGCCGGGGCCGAGCCCGAGCAGGGTCGGCAGCCACGCGACGAGCTCCTTGGAGCCGATCGTCGGCAGCACGCCGTCCGGGTCGACGTCCGGCACGCCCCGACGCCGGGCGAACCAAGCGGCGACGGCCTCCCGCAACGCCTGCGTCCCGTACGTCTGGGGGTAGCCCGGCGCGTCGGACGCCGCCTCGAGCGCGGCCCGGACGACGGGGGGCGTGGGGTCGACCGGCGTGCCGACGGAGAGGTCGACGATCCCGCCGGGATGGGCGCGTGCGGTCGCGGCGTACGGCGCCAGCAGGTCCCAGGGGAAGTCGGGCAGCCGCAGCCGGTCCGCCCCGGTCCCGCGCGTCGTCGTCGTGCTCAGGAGTCGTGCTCCTGCGGCGGCAGGGCGGTGATCAGCGGGTGGTCCTTCGGGATGAGCCCGAGCTTGGCGGCGCCGCCGGGCGAGCCGAGGTCGTCGAAGAACTCGACGTTCGCCTTGTAGTAGTCCTTCCACTGGTCGGGGACGTCGTCCTCGTAGTAGATCGCCTCGACCGGGCAGACCGGCTCGCACGCCCCGCAGTCGACGCACTCGTCGGGGTGGATGTACAGCGACCGCTCACCCTCGTAGATGCAGTCGACGGGACACTCCTCGATGCAGGCCTTGTCCTTGAGGTCGACGCAGGGCTGGGCGATGACGTACGTCACGGCTGGATCCTCCTGTGAGCTGGTCCGCGTCCTAGTATTCCCGACGTCCGGGGCGGGGAGCGTCCAGGGGTGCGTGGAGGGAATCACACCGTGCCACCGACGCCGGACGTGTGGGAGTCCCGGGTCGGGCAGCGGGTCGTCGTCCGGCGCCGGCTGCCCGACGGATCGGCGACGGACGTGGTGGGGCCGCTGCTCGCGGCGGACCACGCGACGCTCACCGTCGCGGGCCGCACCGGCGACGTCGTCATCCCGCGGGCGGACGTCGTGGTCGGCAAGGTCGTGCCGCCGCGGCCGGCCCGACCGGCGCCGCCGCACCGGGCGCTCGCCGTCGCCGACCTCGAACGGGTGATGGCGCTGCACTGGCGGGCCCCGGTCGCCGAGCCGCTCGGCGCCTGGTTGCTCCGCTCGGCGGAGGGCTTCACGCACCGCGCGAACTCCGTGCTCGCGGCCGGCCTGCCCGGTCTCGACCTCGCGGCCGCGGTGGCCGCGGCGCAGGCCTGGTACGGCGCGCGCGGCAGGCCCGCCCTCGCCGGTCTCCCCCGCCCCTTCCCCGAGGCCCCGGACGCCGGTGAGCTGGCGGCGGTGCGCGCGGCGTTCGAGCAGGCGGGCTGGCGGATGATCCCCGAGCGCGGCGCCTTCGTCCTCACCGCCGCCACGGCCGAGCTCGCGTTGGCCCCGGCGGACCCGCCGCCCGGGCTCGTCGTCCGGCTCGACCCCGAACCGGACGCCGCCTGGCTCGCGCTCTACCACTACCGCGGGGAGCCGCTGCCGCCGATCGCGACGACGCTGCTGCTCTCGGCGC
>DASQJO010000246.1:0-5699 GCA_035630955.1 Kineosporiaceae bacterium | reverse complement strand
GGCCGCCGTCGCCACGCGGTCGAGGAAGGCGTGCACGAGCCGCCTCGAGCGGCGCCCGGCGGCCTCGGCCTCGTCGCGGGTGCGCGCCCGCAGCTCCTCGGCGTCCACGTCGTGCGCGGAGAGGAACGCCGTCCCGCCGTTCTCGAGCCAGCCGTCGAGCTGCGCCGGCGTGAGCTCGGGATGGAACTGCACGGCGAGCGACCGGCCGGCGACGAAGGCCTGCGAGGCGACCGGCGTCCGGGCGATCTCGCGCGCGCCCGGCGGCAGCACCCACCGGTCCTGGTGCCACTGGAACCACGGGCCGGGTCCGACGAGTTCGGCGTCGTCCGTCGCGATCCCGACCCAGCCGAGCTCGGGGGCGGGCGACCGCTCGACCGCGCCGCCGAGCGCGGCGGCCAGCGCCTGGCCGCCGAAACAGATGCCGAGCACCGGAACCCCGGCGGCGTGCGCCGTGCGGAGCATCGCCAGCTCCGGCGCCACCCAGGAGGCGATCGCCGCCGCCCCGACCGACCACGGCGCGCCCATCGCGACGACGGCGTCGTACCCGGTGGGATCGGGGAAGGCCGCGTCCACGCCGGGGTCGGAGAAGCGCTCGGGTGGCACGACGAGGAACTCCTCGACGTCGTACCCGCGCTCGGCGAACGCCTCTCCGACGGGGCCCGGGGCCGAGACGTGGTCCTGCTGGACGACGAGCACGCGCATCCGGCGGTCAGCTCACGAGGTCGCGGACGGCGTCCTGGTTCTCCCCGCCGCGGCGTACCGCGCCGAGGACGATCCCGAGCACGAGCACCGCGAACGGCAGCAGCACGAGCACCCACCCGGTGAGGTTCAGACCCCAGGTCTGGGCGGCCGGGTCCACTCCCTCCGCCACGGTGCCGGCGAGCAGCCCGAACCGGGACATGAGCAGGTAGAGCCCCACGAGCAGCCCGGCGCACGCCAGGGCCGGCGCGATCAGCGTGTGCCACAGGCGCCGGTCGTCCCCGGTCCGCCGGAAGAACGCGATCACGGCCAGGCAGACCAGCGCCTCCACGACGACGATCGCCACCACGGCGAGGCCGCTGAACCAATAGAAGAGGTTCAGCACCGGGTCGAGACCGCGCACGGCGAACAGGACGATGACGGCGAGCGAGACCACCGACGCGGCCATCGACGCGATGTGCGGAGCACCCCGTCGGTTGGTGCGGTCGAGCGCGCGCGGCAGGACGCCGGCCCGGCCCATGGCGAAGAAGTACCGTGCCGCCGAGTTCTGGAACGCCAGCAGTCCTGCGAAGAGGCTCGACAGGACCAGCCAGCTCATGAGCGTCGAGAGCCACGAGCCCACGTACTGGTCCGCCACGTGGAAGACGACGGCGGCGGGGTCGGCGAGCGGCGTCCCGTCCACGGTCGAGATCTTCGCCGCCTCCTCGACCACCGTGTCGGCACCCAGGCCGGTGACGATGGCGAAGCTGGTCAGCGCGAACAGCACGGTGATCGCGCTGACCGCCAGGTAGGTCGCGCGAGGGACCGTCCGCTTGGGGTCGCGGGACTCCTCGCCGTAGATCGCCGTCGCCTCGAAGCCGATGAACGAGGCGAACGCGAAGGCCAGCGCGATGCCGGCGCCTCCGCCGAAGCCACCCGCGAAGATGTTCGAGGGCGCGAAGGAGGCGGCCACGTCCACGCCGTCCGCCCCGCCCTTGGCCAGCACGACGACCGCGAGCAGGAGCAGCGAGCCGATCTCCAGGCACATCAGGACGCCGAGCAGCTTCGCCCCGACGTCCACGCTGAGCAGCGAGAGCACGAGCACGACGGCCCACCCGAGCAGGGCCCAGATCCACCATGCCCATGACAGGTGGAGTTCCGACTCCATCTGTGACGCCATCAGCGCGCCGAAGAACCCGAAGATGGCCAGCTGGACGGCGAGGTAGGCGACGAGCGACACGAACGCGCTGCCCACCCCGGGCGCGATGCCCAGCCCGCGGCCGACGTAGGCGAAGAAGGCGCCGGTGTTCGTCACCCGGTGGCTCATCGCGGCATAGCCGACGCTGAACACCAGCAGCGCCAGCCCCACCGCGAGGTAGGCGCCGGGTGCCGCCGCCCCGTTGCCGGCGACGATCGCGACGGGCACCGCGCCGGTCATCCCGACCAGCGGTGCCGCGGCCGCGACGACGAAGAAGACGATCCCGAGCGTCCCGAGCCGGTTCGACCGCAGCGACGTGTCCGTCGTCGCGTCCGGGGGTTCCCTGAGGTCCACGCTGGCCTCCGCCTGTGCCGCTGCCGGACGGTCCGGCCCGCAATTCGTACGGTGCCGAACGATTGCCGGTACTGTGACGGCCACCACCCCTGATGGTCAAGAGCTCGCCGGGTTCAGGCCCCCGACGCCACCTGTCGGTAGCGGGCCTCGAGCAGCGAGTACACGGCGAAGACGGCGAAACCCGCCGCGGCCAGCACGACGAGCGTCCGGCCCGTGACCGTCCCGCAGGACTCGATCAGCAGCGCGTCGAGCCCCTTGGCCTCCCGCGGGTCCGACCTGACGCCGGCGACGACGAGGAACACCCCGACCGGTGCGATCGCCAGACCCCGGGCCGGGATGCCCACCCGGGCCGTGAGCAGCGTCAGCCGGTGCACGAGCGGGTGCATCGCGTGCTCGCGGAGGGACTCGGCGAAGTCGCCGCGGGCCGCGACGAGGAGTTGCCAGACACACATCGCCAGCACGACGAGCCCGGCGGCCACGAGCAGCAGGCGGCCGAACGGCAGCCCGATGACGCGGGCCACCGTCGAGCGCTGCTGCTCCTCGGAGCCGGCGGCCCGGCGGCCGAGCACGAACGAGAGCGTCACCGACGCCATGCCCAGGTAGATCAGGCCCTGGCCGGCCGTGCTGAGCCGACGCCAGCCGCCGTGCCGGCGGTCCCGGATCGCGCCGTAGAGCCGGACGCCGGCGAACGCGGCGAACCCTGCCGCGGCGCCGGCGAGCAGCACCAGGCCCAGCGGCGCCCGGGCCACCTGGCTGAACGCGCCGTTGGCGTTCGCCTGCGTCGAACGCCCCGCCGCTCCGGTCCCGAGCGCGAGCTGCAGCGCCAGGCCGGCGAGCAACAGGTAGAAGAGGGCCCGCGCCACGAGCCCGAGTCGCGCGGCCAGCCGGACGGGCTGCGGCGGGGCGGACGGGGCCTCCCGCTCTCCCGGGTCCGCCCGGTCCCGCCCGCTCACCCGACCACGATCGGCGGCCCCTCCCGTTCCCGCACGTCAGCCGGACGTCACCAGGTGCGCGACGCCGTACACGGCCCACGCCACGATCGCCGCGGCCGGGATCGTCAGGACCCACGCAGCGACGATGTTCTGCGCGACGCCCCAGCGCACCGCGGAGAGCCGACGGGTGGCGCCGGCACCCATGATCGACGAGGTGATGGTGTGCGTGGTCGAGATCGGCGCGGCGAAGACGAACGCCGTCGTGTACAGGACCGTTGCCGCGGTCGTCTCGGCGGCGAACCCGTGCGGCGGGTCGAGCTCGATGATCCGGCGTCCGAGCGTGCGCATGATGCGCCAGCCGCCCGAGTAGGTGCCCAGCGAGATCGCGCCGGCGGCACAGACGACGACCCACACCGGGATCTCGTCGGTGCTGCTCTGGTACCCGCCGGCGACGAGCGCGAGCACGATGACCCCCATCGTCTTCTGCGCGTCCTGCAGTCCGTGGCCCAGCGCCATCGCGGACGCCGAGGCGATCTGCGCCGACCGGAAGCGGCGCGTGACCCGGTGCGGGTTGCTCCGGCGGAAGACCCAGAGGATGGCGAGCATGAGCAGATAGGTCAGCGTGAACCCGACGACCGGCGACACGACCATGGGGATGACGACCTTGTCGACCACCTGGTTCCACTGGACGACGGTGGCGGAGGCGATGCCGGCGCCGACGAGCCCGCCGATGAGGGCGTGCGACGACGAGGACGGCAGCCCGAAGTACCAGGTGACGAGGTTCCAGGCGATCGCCCCCACGAGCGCGGCGAGCACGACCACCAGGCCGTGCACCGCCCCGCCGCCCAGCTGCAGGATCTCGCTGACCGTCTTGGCGACCCCCTGCCCGAGGAACGCGCCGACGAAGTTCATGACACCCGCGAGCAGCAGCGCCACCCGCGGAGTCAGCGCGCGCGTCGAGACGGCGGTGGCGATGGCGTTGGCGGCGTCGTGGAAGCCGTTGGTGTAGTCGAATCCCAGACCGAGGACGACGACGATGCCGACGAGGAGGGCGATCTCCACGCGTCAGGCGTCCTTCGCCGCGATCGTCTGCACGATGTGCGCGACCTGCTCGAAGGCGTCGGCGGCAGCCTCCAGCTCCTCGACGATGTCCTTGAGCTTGAGCAGCTCCAGCGGCTCGTACATGCCGCTGAACAGCGTCGCGAGCAGGCGCCGGTAGGCCTGGTCGCCCTCGTTCTCCAGCCGGTTGATCTCGACCCAGTAGCCGCTGAGCTCCTGCGGCGTCTTCAGCCGGTGCATCGCGTCGACGGTGAGGTCGGCGGCGCGGGAGAGCACGTCCACCTGCTCGTCCACGCCCTTGGGGATCTCGGCCGGCCGGTACAGCACGAGAAGGTCCGCCGCGGCATCCATGTGGTCGAGCACGTCGTCGAGGCGGCCGGCGAGCGCGTACATGTCCTCACGATCGAAGGGCGTGACGAAGGTGGTGTTGACGGCGCTGAAGATCTCGTGGGTGGCGTCGTCCCCGGCGTGCTCGGTCTCGTGCATCCGGACGGCGAGCTCCGGCCTGTCGTCGACCGGCGCGGCCAGCTGCTCCTCGAGCAACCGGACGCCCGTCACGAGGTTCTCCGCCGCACCGGCGAACATGGTGTAGAAGCGGTCGTCCTTCGGCGTCAGTCGCCACGCCATCGAATCCGGCCCTCTCACCCGTTCCCGTCGATCTCGTCAGGGTGAACTATGGCGGTCCATCTGGTGTTCGTCCTCTCGAGGGCCATGTGTCACCGCACGTCCATGTCGCGTTCGCGGTCGAGCAGATCCAGCTCGACCCACACGGTCTTGCCCGTGTCGGTGAGGCCGTCGCCGCGCTCGATCCCCCACGCGTCCGAGAGGGCCGCGACGAGGATCATGCCGCGGCCGCTGGCCGCGTCCGGGTCCTGCGGCCTCGGGGACGGCAGCAGCGGCGACGGGTCGTGCACCTCCAGCCGGACGCGGCCGTGCCGCACGCGCAGCCGGACCTCCGACGGCGCGGCGGCGTGCAGCACGGCGTTGGTGACGAGCTCGCTGGCCAGCAGGACGACGGCCTCGAGCCGCTCGGGGTCGGCGGGGACGCGGGTGAGCGAGCGCTCCACGAAGCGGCGGGCGGCGGCACCGCTGGTGGGTTCGGCGGCGAGCGTCATCGCGGCGTCGACCCGGGTGCCCTCGTCGCCGTCCGCGGCCGCGCCGGGCTCGCGCCGGACGATCAGGACGCAGACGTCGTCGGGGCGGCCGCCGTCCGCGGCGCCGAGCGTGAGGACGGCGTCCGCGAAGCCCTCGACGTCCAGGCCCTGGTCGGCCAGCCGGCGGCTCTCCGCGGCGAGGGCGGGCAGGCCGACGTCGAGTCCGGTGCGGCGCTCCTCGACGAGGCCGTCGGTGAAGAAGACGAGCACCGCGCCGGGCTCCACGGTGAGCCGTGCCTGCTCGCGGACCGCGCCGGGGACGCCGAGCGGCGGCGAGCTCGCCCCGTCGAGCACGCGCGGCTCCCCGTCCGGCGGCACGACGAG
>DASQJO010000245.1:0-6450 GCA_035630955.1 Kineosporiaceae bacterium | reverse complement strand
CATGATCGGACCGGTTTGCATGATCGGACCGGTTTGCATGATCACGGGGAGATGGGCGGGGCCCGGGATGATGGGCGGGCCCGGGAGGACGGAGGCGGGACGTTGAGGCGGCCGCGGCGTCAGGGAGTGGCGGTGTGGCGCCAGAACTCGCGCATGGTCGCGGGCGGCGTCGGGCCGGCCAGCTCGCGCTGGGTCAGCAGCACGGTGACGGTGTCGGTCGACGGCACGACGTGCGCCGCTGTGCCGGTGCCGCCGACCCATCCATAACGTCCGGGGACCTCCCACGGCTCCGACGGCGCGACGTCGACCGACCCGCCGTAGCCCCAGCCCTGCCCCTCGAGGAAGAGCGTGGCGGCGGCGCGCTGCTCGGCGGTGAGGTGGTCCGTGAGCATCAACCGCACCGACTCCTCGGACAGGAGCGGCCGCCCGCCGTCGAGCAGCATCCGGCCGAACCGGTACCAGTCCTCGGCGGTGGAGACGAGACCGCCGGCAGCGGAGGCGAAGTCCGGCGGACGGCTCCAGATCCCGTCCGGCCGGTCCGCCAGCTCGAGGGTGCCGTCCGGAGCGGGTCGGTAGAAGCTCGGCAAGCGCTCGAGCTTCTCCGGCGGCACCCAGAACCCGGTGTCGACCATGCCGAGGGGCTCGAAGATCCGCTCCGCGAGGAACACCGCGAACGGCGTCCCGGCCACCCGCTCGACGAGCAGCCCCAGGACGTCGGAGCACGTGTTGTAGAGCCAGACCTCCCCGGGCTGCGCGAGCAGCGGGATCCGGGCGAGCGCGGCCAGCCACTCGTCCGGCGGCGGCACGTCGGCGGACGGCGGCCCTTGACGCAGCTCGGAGAAGAGCAGTTGGACGACGGGCAGCGAGAAGTCCGACGGGAAGCCCCAGCCCGCCCGGAACGTCAGCAGGTCCTCGACCGTGACGGGCCGGACGGCGGGGACGACGTCGTCGATCGGCGACGCGGGCGTGCGGACCACCACCGGCGACGCGAGCTCCGGCAGCCAGCGCGAGATCGGATCGTCGAGCGCGAGTCGGCCCTCGTCGACGAGCAGCATCGTCGCCGCCGCGGTGATCGGTTTCGTCAGCGATGCGACCCGGAAGATCGTGTCCGGCGCCATCCGCGCACTGCCCTCGAGGTCGAACGAACCGGCGGCGGCCACCTCGACGTCATTCCCGCGGGCGACGAGCGCGACGACGCCGGGCACCTCCTTGGTGTCGACGAAGGACTGCGTCAGGCTCTGCAGATCGGTCACGTCCTGACGACGATCGACACCCGGCGCGCTCACCGGTCCGCGCTCACGAACGTCCTCGGAGCGGCCACCTGGCGCCATCGAGCGCCCGAGGCGACGACGAACAGAGCGGCCCCGATCGCCGCGAGCACTCCACAGAGGGCCAGTGCGGCGGTGTATCCGAATGCGCGGACGGCGGCGCCGGCGAGGATCCCGGCGACGAGCGAGCCGGCGGTGCTCGCGTTGGAGAACAGGGTCGTCGCACGCGCGTTCGCCGGCGCGAGGAACTCCTGGAAGTACCGGATGCCGGCCGCAGCGACCACGGCGATCGCGATCCCCCGCGCAACCTGTCCGACCAGCAGCAACGGCATGCCGCCGGCGGCGACCGTCAACGCGAAGTAGAGAACGAAGGTGAGCATCCCGCCGAGGATGAGCAGCCGCTGGCTCACTCGCGCGGGGATCGCCGCCAGGACGAGCGCCGCGACGACCTCGACGGCGGCGCAGACGCTGAACAGCAGGCCCACGGACGACTCGGGCTGGTGCAGCGACCGCGTGACGAACAGGGGCAGCGCCACCGACCCCGCGAACATGGCGGTGAAGAACGCCGCGACGCTCGCCGTCAGCAGCGCGAGGCCGAGACGGCTGATGCGCGGACCCTCCTCCTCGACGCTCGGCTCCGGCGCGTGCGGCTCCGGCGAACGCGGTCGCGGCGCGACGAGCGTCACCGCCGCCGCGACCAGGAGCACGACGGCCGCCCCTCGGAGCGTCGCCGGGTAACCGGACCTCGCCAGCACCGCCGCCCCGAGCAGCGGACCCACCGCCCACGCCAGCGACCACGCCGAGCGCAGTAACGGCACCGATCGCCGCCCCGCCGAGCCGTCGCCGAGCACGACCCCGGCCACCGCGAACAGTTGCGGGAATCCCGCCTGCACGGCAGCGATCAATGTCAGCGCGATGAGCACGAGCAGCAGGAAGGAGCGCGTCATCGTCATCAGCACGAGGCCGAGCGCTCCCGAGAGCACCACGGCCACCGCGTAGAGACGGGTCGGAGACCGGTCGAAGCGCCGTCCGAGATGGGTGCTGAGGAGGATGCCGCCCACGGCCGGCGCGGACACGAGGACCCCCACCTGCAGCGGACCCAGACCTACCTCGTCGGACGCGAACAGCACGAAGTAGGAACCGACCATCGAGTCGGCGATGCCGAGGAGCAGCACCGCGGCACCGAGCGGCATCAGGGCCCGCGGCACGGCTGAAGCTCGAGTCACGCCGCGACCCTCCCACCGCCCCCCGACAACGCGGCAGGACCGTCGACAGAACAGTGGTGCCAGGATCGACCGAACCCCTGGTCGCGCACGTCGAGCCCGGCCTACTCTCGCGCGATCGGCGGGTGTCGGACGGATTCGGGTGATCGGGCATGAGCGGGCACCGCGCACGCCTCGTCGCGCTCGTCCTCACGCTGGCGCCGATCGCCGCGCTGCCGGTCGCCCTGCCCGCGCTGACCAGCGCCGACGCGGCGTCGAGCACGACACCTCCGTCCGGCCGAAGCGAGACCGCCCCCGAGGAGCGTCCGATCGCGGCCCCGAAGACGTCCGTCCGCCGGACACCCCGAGCCCCGGCGTCCCGCACTCAGGCGCGCCGAGAGCCGGCGTCGCCCACCACCTGGCGGACGCGCCTGACGGCGAGCTTCGCCCGGCTACGGCCGACCCTGCCCGCGCGGAGGGTCGGCGTCGCCGTCGTCGTCGTCGGCCGCTCGGACCCCCTCACGCTCGGCACCTGGCGCACCGGCCCGGCCTGGTCGACGATCAAGGTCCCGCTGTCGATCGCGGCCCTGCACGAGGGGAACTCCCGGTCCCTGGTGAAGAGGGCGATCACCAGGTCCGACAACGCCGCCGCGGAGGCGCTCTGGGCGCGGCTCGGGTCCGGCCGGCGGGCGGCGTCGCGGGTGGACGCCGTGCTCGCCGCCGACGGCGACCGGCACACGCGAACGCAGTGGCGCAGGGTCCGTGCAGCGTTCACCCCGTTCGGGCAGACGACGTGGTCCCTCGCCGACCAGCTGCGCTTCACGGGCGGCCTCGCCTGCGACCGCCACGCCGCGCTCGTCCGCGCCGACATGGCCGCCGTCGTGCCGTCGCAGCGCTGGGGCCTGGGCCGGGTCGCACGCGCAAGGATCAAGGGCGGCTGGGGACCCGACACGAGCAGCCGATACCTGGTGCGGCAGCTCGCCCTCGTCCCCCGCGGGCACGATCTCGTCGCCGTGGTCGTGGCCGTCGAGCCGTCGAACGGGTCGTTCGCGCAGGGCGTCCGCGCCCTCGACAGGGTGGCGGCCTGGCTCCGGACGTCGCTCCCGTCGCTGCCCTCGTCGTCACGCACCTGCTAGCTGCGCCGCAAGCTCGGTCAGGCTCGCCGCGCGGTACGTCGGCTCCCGCAGGTACGCCGGGTACGGAGCGCCCGCGCGGTCGAGCCACGCTCCCCGCAGCCCTGCGCGGACGGCGCCGTCGACGTCCCAGGGATGGACGGCGACCAGCATCAGCTCCGCGACCGGGACGCCGCACCGCTCGGCCGCGTACTGGTAGGCGCCAGCGGCCGGCTTCCAGACGCCGGCGTCCTCGACGCTGAGCAGCGCCTCGAACTCACCTCGGACGCCGGCACTCGTCAGCAGCGTCTCGGCGACGGACGCCGACCCGTTCGACAGTGTCACGAGGCGGAGCCCGAGCCCGCGCAGTGAGCGGACGCCGTCGACCACGTCGGAGTGGACGCCGAGCCCGGAGAACCCGGCGAGGACGTGGTCGATCGCGTCCTCGAGAGGGCGATCGAGCGGGACGCCGGTCAGCAGCGTCCGCAGCACGCCGCGGCCGATCTCGGCGAACGGTGCGGACGCGCCCGCGGCGGCGAGCGCGAAGCCGTCGCGCAGGAGCGAGGCGAACCAGAGCTTCGCCAGGTGCTGCGGGGCGCCGACGTCCGTGAACCGTTGCGCCATCGGCGACAGGTCCGACAGCGTCTCGTTGACGTCGAAGACGACGACGGAGGGAGGGCTCATGAGGCCATGGTCGTGGTCGCGGACGGGGCGGCACGACGGCGCAGCCCTGGGTCGGTGCCCAGGACCACGCCGCCGTCCACATCGCCGCGACCCTGCAGCGCCCCCGAGGCTCCCCGGCGCCTCTCCCCTCCCGAGGCGTCACGGCGCGTCCACCTTGTCTCACCCATTCTGCGAGGGGAAGTGTCGGAAGCGACACCTTGACGTTTGCCTTGTGCCATCCATGGGGGTAACGCTTGACCCTCCTTTGAAGGGGGCGATGATGAGGCAGCAGCTTGCGCAGCTGGCGGTGGAAGCGGCGACCATGATCGCCCGCGGTGAGGACGAGGTGTTCGACCTCGTGGCCCAGCGCACGTACGAATTGTTCGGTGCCGACGGCGGCGTCGGGTTCGCCCGATGGCGGGTCGAGGACGACGGAAGCACCCTCCTCAAGGTCTCCCCCGGAGGAGTGCCTCGCTTCGAGCAGGCCTGGCTCGACCGCGCACTCGACCTCGCTCCCCGAACGCCGAGCATGCTCCTCCTCGAACAGGCCGGCGTCCGGGAGCCGCTGCGCGTCAGCGACCACCTGGAGATGCCCCGGTTCTGGGGGACCGAGGAGTTCGCCGTCATGCACGGCCTGTACGACGGCCGGTACCCGGTCGGGGTCGCCGTCGTCCACCAGCCGGACGAGATCGCGTTCATCGGCCTCCACAGGATCAAGCACGACTTCGACGACGACGACCTCGCCGACCTCCGCCAGCTCCAGCGGGTCCTGACTCAGGCCTTCGCGTTCCGCCGCACGCTCGACGAGACCGTGCGTGACCTGATGGGACGCAGGCCGAAGCGGACGGCGGTGCTGCCCTGGCTGCGGCCCCTGATGGAGGAGTACACCCCCACCCGGCGAGAGGCGGAGGTGCTCGCCCTCATGGTGAACGGCTGGACGAACCAGCAGATCGCCACTCGACTCGGCATCAGCGAGCGGACGGTCCGCAAGCACCTCGGCGCCGTCTACGAGCAGGCGGGCCTGGCCGGTCGGGCGGCTGCCGCTGCGTGGTGGCACGGCCGAGGCCCCGCGATGAGTTGAGCCTCTCCACGACGTCGTGATCCCGAGGGCTTGACCCGCCACTTGCTTTTTGCAAGTGTGGCTCCTGTTCACACAGCGGACCCACGACGAGGGAGACCACGATGACCGCGATGTTCGTCAACCTGCCGGTGACCGACCTGGAGCGCTCGAAGGCCTTCTACACGGCGCTCGGATTCACCATCAACCCGACCTTCAGCGACCACAACGCGGCCTGCGTCATCGTCGAGGACGGTCACAGCTACTTCATGATCCTGGTGCGCGAGTACTTCCAGACCTTCACGGAGCTGCCGATCGGCGACCCGGCGAAGAACCCGTCGGTGTCGACCGCGATCTTCCTCGACAGCCGGGACGAGGTCGACGCCACCGTCGCCAAGGGCATCGCCGCGGGCGGCCGCGAGCCTCATGCCGCCACGGACTACGGCTTCATGTACCAGCGCCAGCTCGACGACCCGGACGGCAACATCCTCGAGTTCGGCTACATGGACCCGGTGGCCGCCGAGAAGGGCCCCGAGGCCTTTCTGAACCAGCAGGCCTGAGGTCGATGGCCGCACGGGACTACGGGCAGTACTGCGGCGTCACGCGAGCCCTGGAGATCGTGGGCGAGCGCTGGGCCCTGCTCATCGTCCGCGACCTGCTCGTCGGGCCGCGCCGCTACGGAGACCTCGCCGCGGGGCTCCCCCGCATTCCGAGCAACATCCTGGCGGCGCGGCTCAAGGAGCTCCAGGCGGCCGGCGTCCTCCGCCGGGTGCCGCACTCCCGTGTCATTGTCTACGAGCTGACGCCCTACGGCCGCGAGCTCGAGCCCGTCGTGCTCGCGCTCGGGGCCTGGGGCTTCAAGGCGATGGAGGAGCCGCGGGACGGGCAGGTCATCACGCCCGACTCGATGACCGTGTCGCTGCGCACAGCCTTCCGGCCGCAGGTGGCGGCGAGCCTGCCGGCGACCGCCTACGCGGGGCGCTTCGGTCCCGCCGGGCTGCTCATCCGGGTGGACGGCTCCACCCTCGAGGTGTCGCGGGGGGACGGACCGGTCGACCTGGCCTTCGCCGCGGGTCCGGACATCCGCCGGCTCATCTCCGGCGAGCTCACCCCGGCTCGCGCGATCGCGACCGGCGCGGTCGAGGTGC
>DASQJO010000244.1:0-7941 GCA_035630955.1 Kineosporiaceae bacterium | reverse complement strand
CCCCGCGACGCCAACAACACCTCCGCCCGCTGCACCCCCGACGCCGGATCCCACACCGGCGACCTCCGCGACCCCCCCGGAACAACAACCCGACCGCCGACCCAATGACCGATCGTCCGCACCTTGTCTCCTCCTCGGCTCCGCTCGACGGGCACGGCGTCCGTGCCTGCGCGACTGCCCCCGTACGAGGTGCGCGCCCGCCCGTCCTCCCGTCCGATGGAACTCCCCCGCGACCGAAGAGTCAAGACTTTGTCTTTACAAAGTCTTTCCATCGCCCTTTGTCGCATCCTCAGGTCATACTCGTGACGTGGTGAGCCGCGCCGTCCCCGTCCCGCGCTCGGCGCTGGCCGAGGTCGTGACGATCGACCGGAACAGTCCGATCCCGCTCTACTATCAGGTCGCCCAGGCGCTGCAGCGCGCGATCGAGGAGGGCAAGCTGCCGCCGGGCAGCCGGCTGGACAACGAGCTGCAGCTGGCCGACGACCTGGGACTCTCCCGGCCGACGATGCGCAAGGCCATGGAGTACCTGGTGGACCAGGGTCTGCTCGTTCGGCGGCGCGGCATCGGGACGACTGTGATCCAGCCCAAGGTGCGACGTCCCATGCAGCTGAGCAGCCTGTTCGACGATCTGCAGACCGCGGGCAAGCGGCCCGCGACGGCCGTCCTGACCTTCGACGTCGTCCCGGCGTCGGCCGAGGTCGCGCAGGCCCTGAAGCTCGACGAGGGGACGCCGGTGAACCGGCTCGTCCGGCTCCGCTCCGCGGACGGCCGGCCCATCGCGGTGATGACCAACTACCTGCCGACCGATCTGCCGGGCCTGGGCCCCGACGAGCTGACCGCGCAGGCCCTGGAGGAGTCCGGGCTCTACAAGCTGCTCCGATCCGCCGGAATCCACCTGCACGCCGCGGACCAGGTCGTGGGCGCCCGGAAGGCCACGACCGGAGAGGCGGAACTGCTCGACGAGCCACGCGGCGCCGCCCTGCTCACCATGCAGCGCGTCTCGTACGACGACTTCGGCCGCGTCGTCGAGTTCGGCACCCACGTCTACGCCGGCAGCCGGTACAGCTTCTCGCTCAGCCTGCTCGACAGCTGAGCCCGCGGCCGTCCCTCAGACGTCCCGCACCGGCTGACGCAGGATCGTCCGCATCCTCTCCGGCGCCGCCCGGCGCGGATCGGACAGGTAGATCTCGTGGTGGCGGCCGCGCAGGCTCCGTCCGTCGGCCGTGGCGAACGCGTGCAGCCGCTGGATGTTCGGACCCTCCTGCGCATAGGGGCCCCGGTGCAGCAGTTGCGCGCAGAGCCCCTCGTCGAACGGTTCGACGCGCACCCTGCCCGCGACGTCCGGGCCGACCTTCGCGGCCGCCTTGGCGAGGGCGGTGTCGTAGAGCTCGCGCGGCACGTCGTCGGGCTGGCGGATCATCATCGTCCAGCGCCAGGACCCGCGGTCCTCGCGGCCGGGGTCGAACACCGAGAGGTCGTCGGCCCACCACAGCCCCTCGAGCGGCCGGACCTTGAGGTCCGGTCGTCCGCGCCGCTTCAACGTCATGACGACCGGGTAGCTGACCGCGTAGAGCGCCTGCACCGCGAGCCGGTAGTCCTCGGAGGTGTTCGGGTCGCCCTGGCCGTCGATGAGGGCGAACTCGAACGCGGGCACGAGCACGAGCACCGGATCGGTCGGCGGGCGGTACAAGGTCCTCTCGTCCGGCTCCATGGCCACTTCCCCTCCCGTCAGTGGGCCGTGCCGAGCAGGGTCTCGCGCAGGAACCGTAGCCGTCGCTCGTCGAACTGGCGGGCCACGCGGTGGACGCCGAACGGGTTGACGACGATCTCCTTCGGCGCGGGGATCGCGTTGTACGCGGCGAAGACGGTGGACGGTGGGCAGATCTGGTCCATGAGGCCGGCGCTCATCCAGGTCGGCGCCTGGATGCGGCGGGCGAGCAGCGCGTTGTCCACGCGGTCGAGGGTGCCGAGCGCGACGTCGACCAGGTCGGCGTGGTTGGACAGGAACTCGGCCACCTCCGCGTAGGGCGTGGTGTCGACCAGCGTGACCGCCCGGCGGATGTCGCAGAGGAACGGCAGCTCCGCCGCGCAGGCCGCGACGAGCTCGGGCCGCAGGGCGGCCGCCGCGAGGGCGAGGCCGCCACCCTGGCTGGTCCCGAAGACGGCCACCCGCCCGCCGTCCGCTCCCCGCAGCTGGCCCGCCACCCGCACCGCACACGCCGCGTCGGTGTAGAGGCGCGTGTAGTAGTAGTGCTCCGGGTCCTCGATGCCGCGGGTCATCACCGTCGACAGCTCCGCACCGCCCTCCGGCCCGTCGCCCGTGGCCCCCGTCGTCCAGCGGCCGCCCTGGCCGCGAGTGTCCATGACGAGGGTCGCGAGGCCCGCGGACGGCAGCAGCACGTGCTCGACGGGGACGCCGCGGCCGCCGCCGTACCCGATGAACGTGACGACGACCGGCAGCGGCTCGTCGTCGGCAACCCCGGCGGGTCGCAGGTACCAGCCGCGCACCCGGTCCCCGCGGGCGCCGGAGAACTCGACGTCCCACACCGGGGTCGGACCGTAGACCTCCGGCTCGTACCGGCGCAGCACCGGCGGGGACGCGAGCTCCTCGGCCTCGCGCAGCCGGTCCGCCCACCACGCGTCGAGGCCCTCGGGCTCGGCCGTGCTCGTCCGGTAGGCGCGGAGCTCCGGCTCCGGCAGATCGAACCAGGCCATCGCGAATTCTCCTCTCCTCGCGGTCCACCCTCTCAGCGCTCCGCGCGAGGCGCGGCGACGGCTGGACTCGCACGGCCATCCCCGCCGTCTACGGTGCCCGGGTGAAGGATCGGCGGCAGGGTGGGTGAGTTCCGCCGCGACCGGCTCACGTGGATCACCTACGTGGTACTCGCCTGGTTCGCCTACCTTCAGGCGGCCCCGGGGCTCGTCATCCCCCACCTGCGCAGCGAGCTGCATCTCACCTACGCCACCGGCGGGCTGCACGTCGCGGCGTTCGCCGCGGGGAGCCTGCTCGCGGGTGTCCTCGCGGTGCGGCTCGAGCAGGTGCTCGGGCGCCGGATCCTGCTCTGGTCGGCGGCCGCCGTTCTGGGTGCCGGCGCGATCGGGCTGACCGCCGGGCGGACGGCGACGGTGACGGTGGGGTCGCTGCTGGTCATGGGGATCGGCGGCGGACTGCTGCTCGTGACGATCCAGGCGGTGCTCGCCGATCACCACGGCGAGCGCCGAGCGGTCGCGCTGGCCGAGGCGAACGTGGCGGCGAGCGTCGCGTACGTGGTGCTGATCGGCGTGCTGTCGCTGACCGCGGCGCTGCACGCCGGGTGGCGGGTCGCCCTCCTCGCGTCGCTCGTCGTCCCCGTCCTGGCGTGGTGGAGCGGCCGGCGGACGGCGATCGACGCACCGCCGCCCTCACCGGAGGCACAGGGACGGCTCCCGGCCGTCTTCTGGATCGCCGCGGCGATGCTCTTCTGCACGACGGCGGCGGAGTGGTGCGTCACCGCCTGGGGTGCGACCTTCGTCGAGGACGCCGCGGGCGTGCCCGCGGACACCGCGGTGGCGGTGATGGGCGGCTACTTCGGCGGCGTGCTGGTGGGGCGGACCGTCGGCAGCCGGCTGGCCCGCCGGTACGACCCCGCCCGGCTGCTCGCGCTCGCGCTGGCCGTGACCGCCGTCGGCTTCGCGGTGCTCTGGCCGTCGCGGGGGCCCGTGCCGGCCTTGGTCGGCCTGTCCCTGCTGGGCGTGGGCCTGGGCAACCTGTTTCCGATGGGCCTGTCCGTGACGGTCGGGCTCGCGGCCGATCGGGCGGTGCTGGCGAGCGGCCGCGCGGTGGTGACGACGTCGTTCGCGGTGCTGCTCGCCCCGCTCATGGTCGGGACGCTGGCCGACGCGACGTCGCTCACGGCGGCGCTGGGCGTGGTGCCGGTCCTCCTCGCGCTCGCGGCGGCCGGGCTCACCCTCGTGGCACGGCGGAGCGGCTCTGGACGCCGGCGGCCGGTCGGCAGCACAGTCTGAGGGAGGCCGGCCAGGAGGAGGCGATGGTGCCCGACCCCGATGGGATGATCGCCGCGGACCTCTTCGGCGGCCGGCGGCCAACGAGCCACGAGCGGACGTCGGGGGTGCCCTGGGACGCCTCCTATCGGAGCGGCCCCGCCCCGTGGGACGTCGGCCGGCCGCAGCCCGCGGTCGTCCGGCTGGCGTCGCAGGGCGCGTTCACGGGCGTCGTGCTCGACGCCGGGTGCGGGACCGGCGCGAACACGCTGCACCTCGCGTCGCTGGGACTGCCGGTCCTCGGTGTGGACGTGGCGCAGACCGCCGTGGCGATCGCCAGGACCACGGCGCGCGAGCGCGGCATCGAGGCGGGGTTCGCCGTGGCCGACGCCCTGCACCTGGAGAGCCTCGGTCGCACGTTCGGGACGGTGCTGGACTGCGGTCTCTTCCACACCTTCGAGGGCGACGAGCGGGCGGAGTACGCCGAGAGCCTCGCGTCGGTGACCGACCCCCGGGCACGGCTCTACGTCCTCTGCTTCGGTGACGAGGGCCCCGATCAGGGCCCGCACCCCGTCGGCCGGGAGGATCTCAGGGCGGCCTTCTCGCACGCGACGGGCTGGGACGTCACCGCTGTCGACCCGGAGCGGATCCTCACGCGGTTCCACGACGACACCGGCGCCCCGGCCTGGCTCGCCACGATCACACGCGAGGGACCGCGACGCCGTGGGCGCAGCGAACGGGACCCGCGGCGATAGGTTCGATGCAACGGCCGCGCGAGCGGCGTCCGGCGTCGCAGGAGGTCACATGTCCGTGGAGAAGCTGCCCGGCGGCACGCGTGGGACGCGGCAGCCGCCCGGCTTCCTCGCACGGCTGCTCGTGCCGATCATGATTCGCGTCCATCGCCGCAGCGGCGACCGCTTCCAGGGCCAGGACCTGCTGTACCTGACCACGACGGGGGCGAAGTCGGGGCAGCGCCGGACCAACCCCGTCGCGCGCTTCGACGACGGCGGCGGTGGCTGGATCATCGTGGCGTCGGCCGGCGGCACCGCTCACCATCCCGCCTGGTACCACAACATCGTCGCGCACCCGGAGCAGGTGCAGGCCGAGGTCGCCGGGACGACGCACCGGGTGAGCGTGGAGCAGCTCGACGGCGAGGCCCGTGAGCGCGCGTGGGCGGCGGTGATCGCCGCGTCGCCCCGCTTCGAGGGCTACACCGAGAAGACCGACCGGGTCCTCCCGGTGCTCCGCCTCACAGCGATCGACTGAAACCGAGGGAGTACGGTACGTCGTCGGCGGCGGCCACGAAGCGGTCCTTGCCGGCGGCCTTGGCCTGCCGCACGGCGCGCTCCGCCCCGGCGATGAGCTCGGCGGGCACCGTGTCGAGGCGGCGCGTCCGCTCCACGAGGAGTCCCACGCTCACGGTGACGGGCACCGGCTCGCCGCCGACGTCGACGACCGTGCGGAGGTTGTCCACGACGCGCTGCGCGATGTGGTCGGGTGCGCGGTGCCCCGCCTCGAGCAGGACGGCGAACTCGTCGTCGTGGATGCGGGCGATGCTGTCGGCCGTCCGGACCGTCCGCCGCAGCCGCTCCGCCACCTCGACGAGCACCTCGTCGGCGGCGGCGTCGCCGAGGGACCGGTTGACGACGCCGAAGTCGTCGACGTCCACGACGAGGATCGCCCGCGGCTGACCGTCCCGGTTGGCCCGGCGCAGCGACTGCTGCAGCCGGTCCTCGAACAGGGTGCCCGTGGCGAGGCCGGTGAGCGGGTCGGTCAGGCCCCGCCGGCCGACCTCCTCCTCGCCGGCCTCGAGCGCCGCGAGCAGGTCGCGGTTGTCGGTCATGACGAGGAACTGCCGCGCGCCGACGGCCACGACGATGGCCAGCGCGGAGAGCACCTCCACCAGGTGCAGCGACTGCCCCTGGAAGAGGTTGGCGAAGACGATGAGCATCGCGATGCCTGCCGGCACGTAGGGCAGCGCGAGCCGCCGCCGGCTGACGACCACGTGCCTTGTCCGGGAGAGCGGCGAGGCGCCCATGGCGAGGCCGGAGAGCCCGACGGCGAGGAAGCCGGCGAACCAGCCGAGGTCGAGCAGGCCGCCGGATTCGTAGGAGTTCGTCGACGTCCCGTACATGAACAGGCTGTCCGCGACCGCGAGCAGGACGAGCCCCGCGGAGAGCAGGAGCAGGGACGTCCGGTTGCTCGGTGCGGCACGCGTCAGGAGCACCACCACGAGCGCGGCCATGATCACGTCACCGACCGGGTAGGCCGCACCGATCACGGTCGACAGCGTGTCCTCACCGCCGGCGCGCACGGTCGCCCCGAGGCTCGTCGCCCAGGAGATGAGCAGCAGGCCGGCGCCGATGAGGACGCCGTCGAGGAGCGCCGCCAGCCGGTCGCGGCCCTCGGCGACCCCGACGGGCCAGATCAGCAGACCGATGCCGGCCAGCAGGGGCAGGAGGAGGAATCCGACGTCCGCCAGCGACGGGAACGGCACCTCCTCGCCGAGGATCACCTCGTAGCCGGTCCAGACCGCCTCGCCCCAGGCCCACGAGAAGACACCGGCGGCGATGAGCCCCCAGCTCGCGGCCAGCCGCGGGCGGTCCGTACGCCAGGCTCGGACGGCGGCCCACGCCGCCCCACAGCCGCCGAGGGTGGCCGCCGTGAGCTGACCGAGGTCGGTGAAGGCGGTGATCGTGCTCTCGCTGAACGGCTTGGCGACGAGGACGACGCCGAAGACGACGACCATGACCGCCGCGCCGATCGCCGCCACGCGCCACCCGGTGTGCGTGTGCACTGGTGCCGGCCGGTCCCCGAACTGCGCGCTCACGGTGCCTCCCGTCGCGAATGAATGCTGCACCGAAGGTTATGGATCGAACGGGGGATTGTGCACGTGCTTCTGCACAATCGGTGAAACCAACTGCTATGCGGGCCCGCAGAATGCCGTCAGGGCCGGGACGAGGGCACGGGCGAAGGCGCCGACCTGCCCGAGGTCGACCCACTCGTCCGCGGCGTGCAGGCCGCCGCCGCCCGGCCCGCAGACGACCGTCGGCACGCCCGCGGCTTCCCACAGCGCCGACTCCATCCAGTACGGCAGGCCCACGCCGCCCGGTGCCCGTCCGGCCGTCGCCAGGGCCGCCGTGAGGTCCCCGGCGAGGGCGCTGCCCGCGGGCGACGCGCCGTCGTACTGCCACGCCTCCCGCCCGAGGGACTCCACCGCGAGCGCCCGCACTGTGCCGTCGGCCTCCCGGAGCCTCTTGAGGATGTCCTCCACCTCCTGCAGAGGGCGGGTGCTCGGCTCTCCCGGCACCGTGCGGCGCTCGATGACCGCACGCGCCCACTCCGCCAGCACGAACGGTGAGGAGCCGCCGGCCACCGACGTGGCGAGCAGCGAGCCCGTCCCGGCCGTCGGGTGGGCGGGCCCGGCGCGCAGGACGCCGTCCCGGGCCTCCACCGCGGCGAGCAGGCGCCCGAGATGGGTCACGGCGTTGACGCCGAGCTCCGGCTGCGAGCTGTGCGCGGCGCGGCCGACGAGCGTGACCTCGAGCACGGCGTAACCGCGGTGGGCGACGGCCAGGTCGAGCGAGGTCGGCTCCCCGACCAGGCACGCGTCCGGGAGGCGTCCGGCGAGCCGGTCGAGGACGGCGGCGGTACCGAGGCTGCCGTGCTCCTCGTCGGCGACCAGGGCCAGGACGACGTCCCCGGCCACACCCCGGGCGACGACGGCCTCCGCCGCCGCCACCATCGCGGCCACGCCGCCCTTCATGTCGCAGGCTCCGCGGCCGATCAGGCGGCCGGTTCCGCGGTCGCCCTCGATGCGCGCCGCGAACGGATCGGTGATGCCGGTCACGCCGACCGTGTCCAGGTGCCCGTTGAGCACGACGGAGCGACCGCCGCCGGTCCCTCGGGCGACGGAGAGCAGGCTCGGCCGGCCCGGTCTCCCCTTCGCCTCGACGACCT
>DASQJO010000243.1:0-8255 GCA_035630955.1 Kineosporiaceae bacterium | reverse complement strand
GGCGCCGGACCGGTCGCGGCGTAGACGACGGCGGGCTCCGCGGCGAGCAGGTCCTCCGCGAACTCCGACTTGCCGGACGACGCAGGCCCGAGCACCAGCGTTCGCGGTGTCCTGGCCCGCGGGGACGCCGTCTGGTCCCCGCCCGGCTCGCCGTGGCCGAACCGGGAACCGTCGGCCGCCACCCGGGCCCCCCAGAGCGACAGGCGGCGCGCGAGGACGCCGGGGTGCAGCTCGTGGGTCCGGCCGAGGGCCACGACGTCACAGCCGGGGGCCAGCGCGCCGACCGCCGCCAGGCGGGCGGTCGTGCCCGCCAGGTGCAGTGGATCGGGCCGTCCGCCGGGTCCGCGAAGGTCCAGAGCGGCCCCGACGAGCCCGGCGTCCGCCAGGGCGTCCACGGTCACGCCCGGCAGAGGGCCCGGCCCCTCGGACCACAGCAGCGTCCGGTCGCCGACCCCCACCGCGAGCACGGGCAGCTCGGGTCGGGCTCCGGGCAAGGCCACCAGCCGGACGCCGCCGACCTGGTACCGCTCTCCGGCGCGCAGCTGTCGCGGCCCCTCGGGGGTGGACAGGCGTCCCGCCGCGAGGACGACGTCGCCGACGCGGAGCGCGGCGCCCGCCGCGGCTGGCGTCGATCGGCAGGCCACGCACGAACAGCCGGGCTCGGGCCAGGGCTGCGCCGCGCTCCCGAGGACGATCGCCTGTGGTGGGTCCCCGCCGCCCGCCGGCCCCGACGCCGGAGCTGGGCGCGGGCTCTGCATGGCGGGAAGGCTAGTGCCGGGTGGCTACCGTGCTGCCATGAGCACGTTCACCTGGCGCTTCGAGGCGGCCGACGGGTCACCGCTGTTCCCCCCGGACGACCCGGGCACCTTCTCCAGCAAGGCGGACGCCGAGTCCTGGGTGGGGGAGTGGTGGCGCGAGCTGCTCGCGCACGGCGTGGAGCAGGTCAGCCTGCTGCGCGACGGAGAGGTGGTCTACCCGATGAGCCTGCGGCCGCTCGAGTAGACCCTCCGCGAAACCCGGCGGCGGTCAGCTCGGACGGTGCTGGGGGGCGCTGCGCGCGGTCCTCGACGCGTCGCGCTCGACGGAGTCGCCCAGCACCTCGTCGATGCGCGCCAGAAGCTCCGGCGGGATGGTCACGCCGACCGCCTTGGCGTTCTCGTGCACCTGCTCGGGCCGCGACGCACCGATGATCGCCGAGGCGACGTTCTCGTTCTGCAGCACCCAGGCGACGGCGAGCTGGGCCTGGCTGAGCCCGAGCTCCTTCGCGACGGACTCCAGCTCCTGGACGCGGGCGAGCACGGTGTCGTTCAGGAAACGCCGGATGAAGTTGGCGCCGCCCCTCTCGTCGGTGGCGCGGGACCCCGCCGGCGGCGGCTGACCCGGCCGGTACTTCCCCGTGAGGACGCCCTGCGCGATCGGCGAGAAGACGATCTGCGACACGCCGAGCTCCCGGGAGGTGGGAACGACCTCGCCCTCGATGACCCGCCACAGCATGGAGTACTGCGGCTGGTTGGACACGAGCTGGATGCCCAGCTGCCGCGCGAGCTCGTGGCCGGCCCGGATCTGCTCCGCCGTCCACTCGCTCACGCCGATGTACAGGGCCTTGCCGGCGCGGACGACGTCCGCGAACGCCTGCATCGTCTCCTCCAGCGGCGTCTCGGTGTCGTACCGGTGCGCCTGGTAGAGGTCGACGTGGTCGGTGCGGAGCCGGCGCAGCGAGGCGTCGATCGACTCCAGCACGTGCTTGCGGGACAGGCCGCTGTCGTTGTGGCCCTTCGGGCCGGTCGGCCAGTAGAGCTTCGTGAAGATCTCGACGCTCTCCCGCCGGACGCCGGACAGCGCCTCGCCGAGGACGCTCTCCGCAGCTCCGTTGGCGTACACGTCGGCAGTGTCGAAGGAGGAGATCCCGGCGTCCAGGGCGGCCTGCACGCAGGCCTTCGCCACGTCGTTCTCGACCTGCGACCCGTGGGTCAGCCAGTTGCCGTAGGTGATCTCGCTGATGGTGAGGCCGCTGCGGCCGAGGTGTCGGAACTCCATGCGCTCGACCCTAGGCACGCCTCGCCGGGGCCGCTCTCCGGCTAGACCGGGTACTCGCCGCGCTTGACCGTCGGGCGCGGCAGCCGGAACCGGCGGATCTGCAGGCTCCGCATCGCGCCGTAGCGCCCGGCGCCCGCGGACTGCGCGCCGAACCTCTCGTACGTCAGCCGGTTGATCCGGCGCGCGAGGAAGTAGGCGTCGACGAGGACGACGACGAGGAACAGGTAGAGCAGCGGGACGGCGATCAGCGTGAACGGCCGGATCGCCGCGACCGGCACGAGGCCGAGGCCCAGGACGACGATCGCGACGGGGAACAGGAAGTCGCCGAGGTTGCGGCGGGCGTCGACGAAGTCGCGCGCGAACTTGCGGGCGGGGCCGCGGTGCTGGGCGGGCAGGTGGCGCTCGTCGCCGGTGAGCAGCGCCTCTCTGGACTTCAGCCGCTCGGCGTTCGCGGACTGGCGCGCCGCGGCCCGCGCCGCCTTGCGCTCCGCCTTCGTCGCGTTCGGGGGCAGCCGGGGAGCGCCGACGACGGGCTGGCGGTTGCGCTGCTCCGCCTCGCGCCGTTTCGGCGTCGGCCGGCCCTTGCCCGCCTGCTTGGCCGCCGCCTCCGCACGATCGGTCGGCGTCGCCGCGCTCGCCTCGGCCTCGGTGCTGCTCCTGCGTCCGAACACCTCCCCAGGGTACGCACTGCGAACGGGGGCGTTAGGTTCGCGTCTCATGACGCAGCTGCCCGTCGCTCCCGACGTCGAGACGCTCCGCAGCAGGCTCGCCGCCGTCATGCCCGGCGTCCGGGCCGACCTCGAGGCCCTGGTCCGGATCCCGAGCGTGTCCGCGCCCGCGTTCGACCAGCAGCAGGTCGAGGCGAGCGCCGCCGCCGTCGCCGAACTGCTGCGCGGGACCGGCCTGCCCGAGGTGGAGATCCTGCGCGTCCCCGGCGGCGCTCCGGCCGTCGTGGCGCGACACCCGGCGCCCGCGGGCGCGCCCACCGTTCTGCTCTACGCCCACCACGACGTGCAGCCGCCGGGCGACCCGGCGCTGTGGGACACGCCCGCCTTCGTCCCGACCGAGCGCGAGGGCCGCCTCTACGGCCGGGGCACCAGCGACGACAAGGCGGGCGTCGCCGTGCACCTGGCGGCGCTGCGGACCCTCGCCGACGACCTCGGCGTCGGCGTCACCGTCTTCGTCGAGGGCGAGGAGGAGGTCGGCTCGCCGACGTTCGGCGCCTTCCTCGCGGCATACCGGGAGCGGCTCGCCGCCGACGTCATCGTGGTCGCCGACTCCGGCAACTGGCGGATCGGCGTCCCCGCGCTGACGACGAGCCTGCGCGGCCTCGTCGACGGCGTGATCACGGTCCGGACCCTGGACCACGCCGTGCACTCGGGGATGTACGGCGGCGCGGTGCCCGACGCGATGACCGCGACGATCCGGCTGCTCTCGAGCTTGTGGGACGCCGAGGGCGGCCTCGCCGTCGACGGCCTCGCGGCGGGCGAGGCGGACGACCTCGGGTACGCCGAGTCCGACCTGCGCGCGGACGCCGGCGTGCTCGACGGCGTGCAGCTGCTCGGCACCGGCCGGCTGGAGTCGCGGATGTGGGCGCGCCCGGCGCTGACCATCACCGGGATCGACGCGCCGTCCGTCGCGACGTCGTCCAACACCCTGCTGCCCGCCGTCTCGGTGAAGTTCAGCCTGCGGATCCCGCCCGGCGAGGACCCGGCCGCCGCGTTCGCCGCCGTGCAGGCGCACCTCCGGGCGCACGCCCCGTGGGGCGCCCAGGCCGAGGTCGCGCTCGGCGAGGCCGGCCACCCGTGGGCGGGACACCTCGACGGCCCGGTCTACGACGTGGCGCGCTGGGCGCTCGAGCAGGCCTGGGGCCGGCCTCCGGTGCACATGGGCGTCGGCGGCTCGATCCCCTTCGTCGCCGACTTCCGCGAGGTCTACCCGGAGGCGACCGTGCTGCTCACCGGTGTCGAGGACCCGGACACCCGCGCCCACGGCACCAACGAGTCGCTGCACCTCGGCGAGTTCGAGCGCGCCTGTCTGGCCGAGACGCTCCTGCTGGCGGCGCTGGCCCGCTGACGCGCCGCCCCGGTCGCCACCCGGTCGCCACCCGGTCGTCGCCCGGTCGCCACCCCGGCCGGTCAGCCCGCCGGGTCCGCCTGCCGCTGGGACGTGCGCGGCGCCGGGAGGGGTTCGGGGCTGGAGTGCGGGCGCGGCGTCAGGTCCGGGCCGCGGCGGAGCAGGGCCGTGACGTCCTCGGCCGGCATCGGCCGCGCCCACAGGAACCCCTGCCCCAGGTGGCACCCCGCCGCGCGCACCCGCGCGGCCTGGCGGGCGGTCTCGACGCCCTCGGCCACGATCTGCATGCCCAGGCCGGTACCCAGCTGCGCGATCCCGGCGAGCAGGACGCCGGCGGTCGCCCCGGGGGCGTCCACGTCGACGACGAACGAGCGGTCGATCTTGAGGACCTGCACGGGCAGCCGGCGCAGGTAGGTGAGCGAGGAGTACCCGGTCCCGAAGTCGTCGAGCGCGAGCCGGACGCCGATGGCCGACAGCTGGCGCAGCGGGCGCAGGGCGGCGTCGAGGTCCTCGACCAGGGCGGACTCCGTGATCTCCAGGGTGAGGTCCTGAGGATCGATCCCGGTCTCCTCGAGCAGCCCGATGACGGTCTGCACCAGACCGGGATCGGCGAGCTGCCCGGTCGACAGGTTCGCCTCCATGGTCAACGGGTAGCCGTCCGGGAACTCCGCGCGCCACCGGGCCAGCTGCAGCGCCGCCTCGCGGAGCACCCACCGCCCGATCGGCACGATCGAGCCGGTCGCCTCCGCCAGCGGCACGAAGACGGTCGGCGGCACCAGGCCGCGGGTGGGGTGGTTCCACCGGGCGAGCGCCTCGACGCCGTGCACCGCGTTCGTCGCCAGGTCGACGATGGGCTGGTAGAGCAGCTGCAGCTCGCCGCGCTCGACCGCGTCGACCAGCTCCGCCGAGAGCTCGGTCCGGGCGCGGGTCCGCTCGTGCATGGCGGGTTCGAACACCGAGACCCGGGCGGCCGCGCTCCCGTCCGCCCACGTGCGGGGTGCGGTGTCGCGCGCGGCCGCGAGGGCGACGTCGGCGTCCCGGATCAGCTCGGCCGGCCCGCGGCGGTCCGGGGCGTCGGGGAAGCCGGAGACCGCGACCCCGAAGCTGGCGCGCACCTGGAGCAGCCGGCCGTCGACATCGATCGGCGCCCGCAGCGCCTCGTGCAGCCGGCCGACCACGTCCCGCGCGGCGTCCTCACCACCGCCGCGCGGCAGCAGGACGCCGAACTCGTCGCTGCCGAGCCGTGCGACGACGTTCTGCCGCCCGACCGCCCGGTGGAACCGGACCCCGACCGCGCGGAGCATCCGGTCGCCCATGTCGTGCCCGAAGCTGTCGTTGACGTCGCGGAAGTGGTCGAGGTCGACCACGACGACGGCCACCCCGGGCCCGGTGGCCGCCAGGGCGTCGGCGATCTTGTCCGTGAACAGGGTCCGGTTGCCGAGCGCGGTGAGCTCGTCGTGCGTGGCCTGGTAGCGCAGCGAGCCCAGCAGCGCGGTCAGCCGGTCCCGGGTGATCGTCACCGCTCGGCTCATCCGGGCGAACTCATCCGATCCGGACGGCAGGTCCTCGCGGGGCTGCTCGCCGTTCGTCACGGTGCTGATGTCCTCGAGCACGGCGTGCACGTCCTGGCTGGTCGCGCGGTAGACCGCGACGAGCAGGTAGCCGAGCACGAGCAGCGACCCGAGAGCCAGCAGCACGGGCCGGTCCCGGCTGCCCGCGAGCTCCTGCTGGCGCTGCGTCAGCAGCCCGTCGACCGTGGCCGAGAGCTGGGCGGCGAGGGCCGCCGACCCGGCCGCGAGGCTGCCGCTGCCGAGCGGCGTGACGGACTCGTCGCCGGCGGCGGCCGCGTACTGGGCGACGGCGGTGCGCACGGCGCCCACCTCGGCGCGGCCGGCGTCCGCGTCCCCGCCCGCGTGCGTGCCCGAGGTGACGAGCTGCTCGCCGAGCCGGTCCGCGAGCCCCCGCAGGCTCCTGACCGCGACCGCCTGCTCGAGCCGGCGGTCCTGCGCCGTGACGCCGGCCGCCTGGTTCGAGGCCGCCGCGCCCGCCGCCTGCAGAAGGTTGGGCAGGGTCCAGATCAGCCCGCTGACGAGGTAGTGCGTCCCCAGCTCGGGGTCGTCGGTGAGCCCCGACGCGTCGGACACCTGCCGCAGCAGCGACAGGCAGCCGTCCATCGCCGCCCGGGCCTGCACGGCGGCCGCGCCGGGCCGGGCCTGCGAGGTCAGGCCGTCGACCCGGGCGCGCGTCCGCTGCCAGGCCGGTGCGAGCCGGCGCAGGGCCGCGACGTCGGCGGGGACGGCGCTCATGGCCGCCTCGACGGCGTCGACGGCGGTCAGGCGCTGCGGCGACGCGATGCCCCGGGCGGCGGCGTCCTGGGCCTGGGCGACCTGGACGACGAGCTGCACCAGCGGCGTGGCGAGCCGGAGCCCGGCCTGCTCCTGCTTCGCCGACCGCAGCAGGCCGGTGGACTCGGCGTAGCCGCTGCCGACCCCGATGGTGAGCGGCAGCAGCAGGAGGAGCGTGACGACGCCGAACTTCCCGGCGATGCTGATCCTGCGCATCAGCCGCATGCCGGGCTGCAGGGCGCGGTCCACGTCCCCTCCTCCCGTGCGTTCGGTCCGGTGCTGTCGAGCCTCGTCCGCAACCCGTCGGCCGCCGAACCGGTGACGCGATCGGCCGGGCAGGTGACGGTTCCCCCGCCCGGCGCCCTGGGCAGACTGGGCCGGT
The DNA here is from genome assembly GCA_035630955.1 of Kineosporiaceae bacterium. Classification (GTDB taxonomy): domain Bacteria; phylum Actinomycetota; class Actinomycetes; order Actinomycetales; family Kineosporiaceae; genus DATKNA01. The sequence goes on along the minus strand of DASQJO010000243.1, from coordinate 1,415 downwards.
GCGCGTCCTCGTGGCCCCCGACTCGTTCACCGGCACCCTGACCGCCCCGCAGGCAGCGCGGGCGGTGGCGGCCGGCTGGGCCCGGCACGCCCCGGCCGACGAGCTCGACCTCTGCCCGCTGTCCGACGGCGGACCGGGGTTCGTCGACGTCCTCGCGCAGGCGCTGCCCGACGCCCGGACCGAGCTGGTGACCGTGTCCGGCCCGCTCGGCGACCCGGTGCCGGCGCAGGTGCTGCTCGCGCCCGGGCCGGACGGCGTCCTCGTCGGCTGGGTGGAGTCGGCTCAGGCCTGCGGCCTGCACCTGGTGCCTGCGGGCCGGCGCGACCCGGGCCGGACGACGACCGCCGGCGTCGCCGGGCTGCTGCTCGCGGCGCGGGCCGCCGGGGCCCGCCGGATCGTCGTCGGCCTCGGCGGTTCCGGGACCAACGACGCCGGCGCCGGCCTCGTCGGTGGCCTGCTCGCCGGCCTCGGCGTCCCCGCACCCGACCGGCTGATGCGCGGCGGCGAGGCGCTGCGCGGCACGGGCGCCGCCGAGCTGGCCGGCCTGCCCGCGCTGCGCGAGGCGTGGGCGGACGTCGAGATCCTCCCCGCGACCGACGTCGACGTGCCCCTGCTGGGGTTCCACGGCGCCAGCGCGGGCTTCGCCGAGCAGAAGGGCGCGACGCCGGAGCAGGCCCAGCGGCTGGAGATCGCCCTCGGCGACTTCGCGGCGGCCGCGTGCGACGCCGCCGGCGTCCCGCGGGCCCTGGCCCGGGACGGAGGTGCCGGCGCGGCCGGCGGTCTGGGGTTCGGGCTGCTGCTGCTGGGCGGACGCCGGGTCGCCGGCGCCGGGGCCGTGCTGGAAGCCGTCGGGTTCCGGGGCCGGGTCGAGGCCGCCGACCTGGTCGTCACCGGCGAAGGGACCTTCGACTGGCAGTCGCTGCGGGGGAAGGTGGTCAGCGCCGTCGCCGCCACCGGTCTGGAGCTCGGGACGCCGGTGGTCGTCGTCGCCGGCCAGGTGCTCGTGGGCCGGCGCGAGGCACTGGCGATCGGGGTGGAGTCCGCCTACCCGGTGGCCGACGCCCCGGCCGAGGTCGCGGCCGCGCTGGCCGACCCCGCCGGGACCCTCGAGGCCCGCGCGGAGCGCGTCGCCCGGACCTGGTCGCGCACCACCTGACCCCGTCGGGGGTGTTCCGGCGGCGCGGCCCGGCGGGCGACGTACGCTGGTGGGGAATGCGGGAGCAGGCCCGCTCGCTGACCAGCGTGCCGACCCCGCTCGCACCCGATCCGACGGAGATGACCCGTATGACCCTTCAGGACCAGACCGCACAGACGAGCGAGACCCAGCGCGCCGAGCACGGTGTGGTGCTGACCGACGTCGCCGCCTCGAAGGTGAAGAACCTGCTCGAGCAGGAGGGCCGCGACGACCTGCGCCT